>CAIZQW010000084.1 GCA_903935195.1 uncultured bacterium | reverse complement strand
TTGAAAGCCTCGGATCGCAAGCCGGAACATATTCCCGAGTTTATGCGGGTCCTCTCCACAGACACCCGCGAATACATGCGCTGGTGGGCGGCCCAAGGATGTACGATGCTGGGCAAGGCCGCAGCGCCTGCAGAAGCGGTGCTGTTGAAGGTCGCTAAGGAGGATGCCTCCGGATCCGTCCAGGTAGCTGCAGCGGATGTTTTACGGCAGCTTGGAAAGACACAGGAGATTATTCCTGTTCTGCGCAAATGGTTTGTGCAGGAGGAAAACCCTGCTGTTGCAAATCAGGCCGCGAATGTGATCGACCGCTTGGGCGAAGAGGCCCGACCACTACTGCCGGAGATCCAAACCGTTGCCTCCCGTGGCTCACATAAGAAGGCAGGGGGTGAAAGCTATGCCGGCCGCATGGCCAAGACCCTTCAAGACGTGCTGACAGGTAAAAAAGAACGCCTGGTCTACCCTGAGGCAAAGAAATAATTTTTTTAGCATCCGAATGACACGAACACCACGAATAGGAGATTCAACAAATGAGCAAAATGTCAGGAGGAGTTTGACTGTTGCTGGTATTTCCCTCCATCCTGTGTTCCCCATTCGCGTGGTTCGCGCTATTCGGATGCTAAAAAGGGTTATAGCATGCCTGTCCCCTTGTCGTCTTATTTTGAGCCAAAGACCTTTTTCAGGATGTCAGATACCCGTGCGGTAGGATTTCGCCGTATTTTCAACTCTTCCTGTGCAATCATCGTGAACAGCCCGTCCAGCGCTTTCTGGGTGATATACTGATCCAGATTCGTATTGACCTGTTGTTCGCCTGTCAGCAGTGTTGTCCTGTTGTACATCGATGTAATGGGATTCCAGTACTTGGTGACATTGACAGTCTGCACAGCATTTTTAACCACCGGAGAAAACTCGGCAGTCAGGGCATTCTGGGTCTTGGCCCGCAGGTACTCGGTGGCAGCGGTGTTTGAACCGCGAAGGATACCCATGGCGTCACTGATGCTCATGCTGACAATCGCATTCTTAAATATGGGCAAGGCCTTTTTAGAGGCTTCCTCTGCGGCGCGGTTCATGGAGAGCTCAAAATCATTAACCAGACTTTTGGCGCCCATTTTTTCCACCGTCGCTTTGGCTTTTAAGGCTTCCTGCGGGAACGGAATACGGATTTGCGGATTCAGATTAAAACCATCCGTCTTTGAGGTCAGCGCGGTGGAATTGATTGCGCCGACAACAAGCGCTTCCTTCAGGCCGCTGATGATCTCATCTCTGGTCAGGCCGCTCCCTGCTGAAGAACCAGCGTCTAGAAATTTATCTAACGAAAGTTGATTGAGCGTATCGACACAGCCAGCCAGCATGAGACAGGATAACGAGACAGACAAAACAAAACTCTTTTTCATTTGCTATTTCTCCTTTGGTTGCCAGAGGGTGTCTCCAGCCTTTGTCGTTACTAATTTATAGCAAAAAAGCGTGAAAACAGGAAGTATGATTCTCGGTTGGCAAAAGACGTTATTTCCCGCTGAGGCGCAGAGGCGCAGAGGGTGAGAGAATATGAAATTATGACAAGTAGGGCTGAATAGCCTTGAAAAAAAACTCCTCCGCGCCCCTGCGCCTCTGCGGGAAAACCCCTGTTCCTTCGTTAATGTTCTATTATCGTCTTCAGACGGGCTAGATCAAGGCGGCGATTCGGCGAGGGGAGGTGCCCAGCACCAGCAATGTATTAATCAGACTATCAATGGTTGCAGAGGCTGGCTTGTTGAGCATCCGTGCCACGCCTGACTGTTTGGTGCCGATCCGTTCAGCAAGTGCCTGTTGAGAAATTTTCTTTGCTTTCCGGATCCGTTCGATTTCAAGCGCGAAGTTGACTCGCATTTTGACAATCGCCTTTTCTTGCTCTGTTAAGCCAAGCCATTCGGATGAATCTACAACTTGATATCCTGCTGCTTCAATTTTGCTTTTTTTCTTGGTATCCATATTTTTCAATAATTAACGGTTTGCGGTCCGACATGTTTTATGTATAACATATTTGTTATGATCGTGCAAGTGCAGAATGTTGGTTTTGAACACCCTTCCTGTCTGTCCCTTTGCCCTCAGAGCATGAGAGAAAACGAAATTGGTACAAGGAGGTCTGAATAACCTTGAAGAAGATCTCCTCCGCGCCCCTGCGCCTCTGCGGGATAAAAGAAGATTAGGCTAAGCTTTATTAGCATCCGAATGGCACGCATTACAAAAGGTCTTGATCGGGCAATCACTGCAACGCGGATTGCGGGGGGCGCAGCGGGTTTGGCCAAAGGAGACGAGGTAGGAGTTCCAGGTCTTCCAGTAGCGGATGGGAAGGATCTTGCGCAAAGCCATTTCGGTGTCGTAGGGGGTCTTGGTGGTAATGAGGCCGAGGCGGTTAGTGATGCGATGCACGTGCACATCTACGCAGATGCCCGGCTTGTCAAAGCCCAAGGCGACGACAAGGTTGGCGGTCTTGCGTCCCACGCCAGGCAACTCGCAGAGCTCTTCAACCGTGCTCGGCAAAATGCCTCCGAACTTTTCCTCAAGGACATGCGGCAACTCTTTCAGATGGCGCGCCTTGTCTCGGAAGAAACCGACGGGATAGATGAGCTTCTCCAGTTTGTCCTGAGAAATTTTCTTCAAATCATCCGGGGTCCTGACATGCTGGAAGAGGCGTCCGCAGGCGCCTGCTGTGCAGGCATCTTTGGTGCGCGCACTCAAGATGGTGCCGACAAGGACACGGAACGGATCATTCGTCTGCGCTGCGACCAGTTCAATGATCGGCGCAGAAGTGGATTCATAAGCCTTCTTCAGCAGCTTGTTGACCGCAGGTATGTCTGAGAGGATCATAAAAAAGTGGAATACTGGAATGTTGGAATATTGGAATAGTGGAGAAATACTTGTTTGGTATATGGACTCCTGTCGCATTCACGAACGAGCGTGGATGTTTGCAAACCATGATGTCGAGAGGTGTTTTTCAACATTCCAACATTCCAGTATTCCATTATTCCAGTCTATCTCTACCAGTGCATTCTCACAGGAACGTGGTCGGCATGGAGCGCGTCTTTAATCTGGCGGAGGGTGTAATCGCCGGTGTGGATCATGCCGGCGATGATTGCGGCATCGGCACCGCCGATCACAAAGGCATCGCGAATATGGTCGGGCGTGCCGCCGCCGCCGCTGGCCACGACCGGGACATTCACGGCTTCGGCGATGAGGCGGGTAATCGTCAGTTCAAATCCAGCGCGTGTGCCGTCGGCATCCACGGAGTTCACGACAATCTCGCCTGCACCCAGATCCACGGCGCGTTTTGCCCACTCCACGGCGTCCATGCCGGTGCGGACACGGAAGCCACGGGCTGTCACCTCGTAGCCGCTCGGGAAACGCGGATCGCCCGGGTGCGCGACAGGGTCCATGCCGAGGACGACACATTGGGCGCCAAAGGCTTTGGAACCCTCGCTGATGATCTGGGGGTTCTTGATGGCCAGTGAATTCACAGAGACCTTTTCAGCGCCCGCCAGGAGGACGCGCGACATGTCTTCCAGACAGGAGATGCCGCCGCCGACTGCAAAGGGAATGCGGATGGCAGCGGCTACTTCGCGTACCATCTCGATATCGATGGGACGACCTTCGGCAGAGGCGGTGATATCATAAACGACCAGTTCATCGCAACCACCGTCGGAATAACGGACCGCCATCTCCACGGGGTCACCGAGGTCGATGTTGTTCTGAAATTTGACGCCCTTGGTGACGCGGCGTTTGATGACATCCAGGCAAGGTATGATACGTTTCGTCAGCATAAAGGGGCTCCCTAGCGCGAAGGGTTCCAGTGTAAGAAGTTGTTCAAGAGTTTCAGGCCGATGCGGCCCGATTTTTCAGGATGGAACTGCGTGGCCGCTATGTTGGCGCGTCCGAGCATACAGGAGAAGGTGATGCCGGCATAATCCGTCGTGCCGATCGTCAAATCAGGGGTGGCCGGAGCAGGGTAGTAGCTGTGGACGAAATAAAACTCGCTGTCGTCCTCAATACCCTCCAGCAGGGGGTGCTTTCTGATTTGATGCACCTGGTTCCAGCCGATCTGGGGGACCTTGTCCCTGCGGTCGGTCGGTTGGAAGCGCGGGACGCGTCCGGGCAGGATTCCAAGGGTCGGGGTTCCGCCATCCTCCTCAGAAAATTCGAGGAGAATCTGGGTGCCGAGGCAGATGCCGAGAAAGGGGGTGCCCTTGTTGGCAACATCGCGCAAGACGTTGACTAGGTTCATGGAGGTCAGGTGCTGCATGGCTGCGCCTGCAGCGCCGACGCCAGGGAAGATGACCCGTTCGGCGGCGAGGATCTGCTGGGGATCCGAGGTCACAACGGCTTCGCAGCCGAGTGCGCGGCAGGCGAGTTGGACACTCGTCAGATTTCCTGCCTTATAGTCTACAATTGCAATCATGATTCGAGCTCAACGGGGTTAGTCAGTTCGCCTATGCCTTCAATGGAAATGGTGACCCGGTCACCAGCCTGCAAATAAACAGGAGGCTGCATGGCAAAGCCAGCGCCAGAGGGGGTGCCGGTGAAGATCGTCGTCCCTGCGGGCAACGTGGTGCTACCGCTGAGGAAGACGATCAGATCAATGATGGAAAAGATGTGGTCCGCGGTGCTGCTGCATTGGCGGAGGTCGTTATTCACAATCGCCTTGAGGGTCAGCTTCTGGGGGTCAGGGATTTCGTCCGGGGTGACGATACAGGGACCGAGGGGGGCGAAGGAGTCGAAGGATTTACCACGGCACCACTGGTTGCCGCCAAAGCTCTTCTGCCAGTCGCGCGCAGTCACGTCATTTCCGCAGGTATAACCAAAGACATAGTCCAGGGCGTTCTCGCGGGTGGCGTTCTTGCAGGCTTTTCCGAGGATGAC
>CAIZQW010000083.1 GCA_903935195.1 uncultured bacterium | reverse complement strand
GTCTTGTTGTACTGCATGAAGACATCGTTCCAGATTTCGATGAACTTGCCGCAGCGGCAACCGGGACGGCACTCCGGACAACAGGCTGGCTTACCGGTATCAATAAACATCTCGGTGTCAGGTCCGCACGGACCGGTGGTACCTGCGGGTCCCCACCAGTTGTCCTCCTTCGGCAGGGCATAGATGCGCGCCGGCGGAATACCCAGGCTCTCCCAGATGGCCATGGACTCCTCATCGCGCGGCACATCGCCTTCGCCTTCGAAGACCGTGACGCTGAGCTGATCGGGCGAAAAGCCCAGTTGCTGGGTCAGAAATTCATAGGACCAGGTGATCGCCTCACGCTTGAAGTAGTCGCCCAGGGACCAGTTGCCCAGCATCTCGAAGAAGGTCAAGTGGCAGGAGTCACCCACAGCATCGATATCGCCTGTGCGGACGCACTTCTGCACGTCTGTCAACCGGCTACCCGCGGGATGCTTCTCACCCAGCAGATAGGGCACCAGCGGATGCATGCCTGCGGTCGTGAAGAGCACAGTCGGGTCATTCTCCGGAATCAGCGAAGCGCCGGAAATAATGGCGTGTCCCTTAGACTCAAAAAATTTCAGATACTTGTCTCTCAGTTGGTCAGCTGTTAACTTCATTGTTGTCTTCTCCATTCCTAAACCTTTTCCCCACGAAATACACGAAACACACGAAAATCACCCATCTTGCTCTGGATCGTCTCTACTGGGGGCACAGGCATCTTGCCTGTGCATTCAGCGAACAGGCAAGATGCCTGTTCTCCCAGTGTCGTTCCTTCATTCGTGTGGTTCGTGTCATTCGGATGCTAAAAAATCACTTCTTTAACTGCGCGAAACGTTCGCATTTTGGCAGGGTGCCGACGAGCGGACGGGCGTAGTCGATAAAGGCCTGGGTCACATTGTTGCCGGCTTTGTTGATGAACTCGTCTGGAACATGGCGCGTCTCCTTAGCGACATTGCGCAAGGGAACCACTTCAAAATCCACAGCATACCTCTTGCTCGGCTTACGCTTGATCGCAATCGAGCCACTCAAAATATCGTCGCAGACTGCCGCCTGTACCGCAGCCACGCCCACGAGGCGAGCTTCCATCGCGTCGCTCGAGGAGGCAATGCCAGGGAAGGAGCGTTGGAGGTACCCGAAGGTATCGGCGCGCACACGCTTGATGCCGGCCTTTTCTTTCACAATGCCGGCAAGCAGGTCGCCCAGTGCGCCCGTGCCGCTCAACTGCACATTGCCATGGGAATCCACTTCCTTGGTGTACTTCGCCAAGATCGGCGTGCCATCCTTGTCAGCGATTCCTTCAGAGACCGCGATGACGCAACGGCCATACTTCTTCATGGCGGCCTGCACATCCTTCACAAAGCCCTCGATGGTGAAGGGACGCTCTGGGAGATAGATCAAATGCGGTCCGTCATCCTCTTCATTTCGCGCCAGCGCCGCTGCCGCGGTCAAGAAGCCCGCATTGCGTCCCATGATGATATCAAT
>CAIZQW010000082.1 GCA_903935195.1 uncultured bacterium | reverse complement strand
GCGAAATCAACATAGTAGGTCGCCGCCGCTGCCGTGGGGCCGGAAGTAACGATACACAAACCGGTCACGGCGATGGCCAGCCAGCGCCATGCCCTGCTCCTCATTGTTTTTTGTCCTCCCATTGCAGGTGGACGTTCGGCTCCTAGCGTGTTGGCAGTCATGATTTTTTCTTTCATTGAGAACTCTCCCTGCTCGGTTACACTATCTCTAATCCATATCTGGACACCGCCAAATCATCCGGCCCGCTTCCACCTCTGAATGCAGCAACAAAACAGATTTGACCCGCCTGTTTTATCGAGCCCCCAACATATCCATATTCGCCGTGCAAAATCGGTTGTCCATGACTCCCGCTATCGGATAATTTATGGCACATTTCAGCCAGCTTCGCATAGGCAATCCCGATCATGTTATAGCCTTCATTAAAGGCCAAACCGCATACCTGCGCCCTGGAAATCAGGCTCTGTTCTTTTTTATATACTCCAACAACAGCAACGCCGCGGATTTTCAACTCAGCAGCCTTTTCAACCATTCGATCCAGTATTTTTGCCAGCAAATCATCGTGGACATTCTTGTTATTCACAGCGGTCATACTCCTATTTTTCTACGGCGCTTCCACCGGAATTTTTGCAGCGAGCAGCTCGCGCTTCACCTGCACATCCGGACTGGTGATGGCGACATAGTTCAGGTTGGCGCTGCGGCCGTTGGCATTGGTCAGGCGGATGGTGTTCTCGCCGGCTTTGAGCTTCAACAGGAGCGGCTTGTTGCTCACCGGATTCAAGGCCGTGGCGAGACGCCAGTCGTCCGAGCCGTTGGCAAAACCGCCGGTGGCCGGCAGATTCAGGGGCGCGAAGGGCTCCTGCTCCTCGCCGTTGACGCTGATGAGGCGCTCAGCCTGATCTTCCAGGCTGCAGTAGCAGATCGTCAGGTTGTAATAGCCATCCGCCGGAACGGTAAACTTCCATTCCAACCAGTGCCCTAGCGTATCCCAGCCTATACAGGCTTTGCCGACCGCGGCCTTCTTCGTAGTGGAAAGTTTTACCGTTCCGCCACCCTGGGCGCTCATCTTGTCGACGTTGAGCACCGCGATGGTATTGGCGGGCGCGGGCTTAGCCTTGGCTGCGGCCTCGCTCTTCGCGGTCCGCTCGGCGCAGGCGTTGCGGGCCTGAGCCAGGGCAGCCTCCTGCTCGGCCTGGCGCTTGGCGAGCATGGCCTGCCGTGACTCGTACATACCGGCCACGCCGGCAGCGGCAAACTCCACCTGAGCGGCAGCTTTCAGGGATACCTGCACAGCGGCTCCGGCGCCCTTGGCGACAGCGGCAGCACCGGCGCGCCGACCCTGATTATCCAGTGCAAAAGCCTTCAGGCCGGTCAGTGCAGGATGGTCGATCGTGACATCGGCGTCACTGGACGAAGGATTGGCCAATAAGTAAGACCCGTTGTCCATGCGCTCCAGATAGGCCAGTCCCGGCGTACTGCGTTGCAGGCTCACGCCGTCGACCTTGAGCTGGCTGCCGCCGCCGAGGTACAGGGCACGGATATTCTTACCGTCGCGTAACACGAAGGCCTGTTGGGCGTCGGTCTCGAGGCCGACGGCCTTCCATGTTCCGGGGCGGAAGGCGGTGAAGCACAGATCCGTGCCGCGCGCAGTTTGCACTTCCAGCAGGCCGTAGCCGGCCTCAAGGCCGCCTTCCTGACGCACCGCTTTCACATAACCCTCCTTGGCATCCGAGATATCCACCACATTACCGTAGATGGTGCTGGAGACCTGACGGCGCTCCAGAATGACCGGTGGTTTTTCCAGCCCCAGAATACCCTCAGCGACGATCACCTCGGTCTTGATGCCGCCAGCGGCGGCCAAAAGGCGTGCTGTGTGCCCCTCGCGGGTGAACGAGGCGGTCCACGCCTGATCGGTCTCGGCGCGACGCACGTTGGTTAATTCAGAGTAGCCTTTCTCCATCGGAGCAGGAAAAGGCTTAGGCTCGAGTTTCAAGGCGCTCGAAAAATCACCACGGAGGTGCCAGGCCAAATCCATCTTCCGCGGCATACGGGTGAAGGCGCCGAAAATGTCCGCCAGATACTCCGGAGTCAGAAACAGCGAGCGGTCCATAATCAGTCCCGGGACCGCATCGGCCGTCCAGGCGCGCTGCAGGCCGATGGTGGCGGCGGGAGCGTAGATCACCTGAGTTGCACCGGCCAGGATCTGATCGAGCTCATCGACCACCAGGGTGTTGTGAGCCACAGAGGTGCGGTACCAGTTCCAATAGATCGGCTGTTCGTACCAGACGCTGCCCGGATCGGGGATCAACCGCTCATTAAAGGCGTAGAGGTCGAGGTTGAGCTTGTCCGGGTGTCCGTGGGAGCGGTTGGGACCGTAGTCCAGCAGCAGGCTGCTGGTTCCGGCGGGGTCGGTCTGGCGCAGGACGCCGTAGCCGACGCCGAAGAAGTTGACACTCTTCCATTCCACCGGGGCGACCTTCTCGGCGGGGTCGCGATCGTAGAGAACGGAGACCGGGAACTGCTGGAAAGTAGCGCCGAGGTGGCGGGCGGTCTGATTTAGCACCATCAAGTAGGTCGGATCGCGGTAGCGGCGATAGGCATACTCGTAGAGGTAGGAATCGCCACCGAGCATCGAGCTATAGTACGAGTCGTGGATGGCGGCGGTCTTGAGGTTGGGATAGGAATACTGCAGCGGCGAATCGAACAGCCGCTTCAGCACGCCGTCGCGGTAGCGGTACATGTCCACACCATGATGCCAAAGGATCTCTGCGTCGGTGATCAGAGCCTGCAGGGCCATAAACTGGTAACCCATAGCACCCTCAGACCACATCCCGTCGGCGTCAATGGCCTTTTCGCCGAAATGCATCAGATACAGGCCGCCGGTGGGATTCTCCTTGGTTCCCTTGATGCCATAGGAGGCGATGGAGATCAGATCCTGATCATCCGTTGCATAACCGGCGATCAGGACCGCGCAGGTGTCAATGGCCGACCAGTTAGTCGGTGCTCCAACGCTGCCGCGGTTGGCGAGGATGTGCCGGGCATTGGCCTTGATCAGATCATCCTCGATATGCTTGCGCTCTTCGGATGTGATCGACGGCAGGTTGTAGATCAGGTCGTAGCCGCGGGCCAGAGGAATGAGCCAGGTGGCGTCACTCAGGCGCTGGTCGAACACCTTGCTCGGGTCGTTGTTCCAGCCCGGCCGGGCCCCGATTCCATAGTTCGGATGAGCGTCAGCGTAGGCGAGCAGGATCTGCTTGGCGAACTCGGCATACTTGGCCTCGCCGGTCAGGGCGTAGAGCGTACCCAGGTTGGCGATGTCGAGAGCAAGCTGGTTATGGGTTGCACCGATCGTGCTGCCGTTGAACGGCTCCGGCTCACTCAGATGGCGCCATTTGCCATCCGCATCCTTTTGCGGCGGCGGCACGCCGACCGGTTGGGTCATACGAATATCCATGGCTCGCTTTAACCCGGCAACCTGGGTCTTAAGTTCGGGGCTGGTCTTCAGCATCGCCTGATAGTGCGCAACGTCCTCCTTGTCCCAGAGCGTACAGGGATGGCCCACGGTCTGGCGCGGCTGGCCAAGCACCTCTGTTTTTCCCGAAACTAAGGCGCCAGCGGTTGGCGCGATGTTGTGATCTTTCCGCTCCACGTTGTAGCCGTCCACAGGGCGCATCATGTTCGGCAGGTCGGTCGTGGACAGAACGCGTAAGCGCGACCAGCCGCCGTAATTCGGCCCGGGTTTGCCGTTCGGCAGGGTCCGGATAGGATGGTCGGCGGTGACCCGGATGCCAACTTTCTGACCGCGAGCCTGCAGCGGAATGCGAACGGGCTTATTCGGGGCTTCCAGCAACTCGATCTGTTTCTCGAGTTTACCGTCGATGAAAATGTCAATGGCCTTCGGCTGCACGGTGCCATTATAGTCCAGAGGCACCACTTCGATGGCTGCGATATCCACCGGGATAAGCAGGGTAATGTCCACCCGGCCGCCCGTAAGGGGGCCGCCGAAGAGCGTGCCACCGCCGTTGGGGGTGGAGGCCAGAGCGTTGTTCGGCGGCCAGTCCTTGTTGAAACCGGCACCGCTGCCTTTGGCCGTGGCTCCCAGCTGAGTGAGGGCGACATTGTAAAGGTCACCCGGCGGCGCGGACTCAACCGCACCGACGGACAGGGCCAACCACAACAGAACCGCGAGGACGATTGGTAAACTACGTAGAGGATGCATATGATGAACTCCTATGGTTAATTTAAACATTGATAAAGACCCGTGAGCTAAAGTTGTGATGGAGGTTTCGGAATGCGGTGACCCCGATAACCATGGCGACCTGGCCGTCGAGTGTGAATGCAGAGTCCGTGTTTTTCATGTTGTTCCTTTTTTGATTTATGCCATGTGTTGTTCTTTAAAATTGCGTGGTGGGAGATCCAGATCCATCCACCCGCAAATTGGCCCCACTGATAAAAGACGCCGCCGGACTTGACAGAAATACCACGGCCGAGGCCACTTCTTCGGGACGCCCGAGTCTGCCCATACGGTTACGTACCTGCGCTTCTGCCCACACATTCGGCATGGTTTGCTCGACGCGATCCCAAAAGCCGTCTTTAAAATAGATGTCCCCTGGAGACACGGTATTG
>CAIZQW010000081.1 GCA_903935195.1 uncultured bacterium | reverse complement strand
GAGCATACCATCGGGTCCGCAGGCAAAGAGATCAAACGCCAGATTCTTCAGTTTTAGCTGGTTGATTTGGCGGTCCAAGGGCAGCGTGACGAGTCCGGTCTCTCCCATGGAACCATCCTGCGTGGCAATAAAGACCGACCAACCCATGTGTTGAAGCAATTCACTGGCCAAGATATCATCCGCGGTGCGCGCTCCGATAAAGGCCATACCCTTGCGAGGCAACTTCTCGGCCAGGAAGCAGAGCGGAGCAACGCCATATCCGCCAGCGACCAGGAGCGGGACGCCTTTGAGCGTGAGCGGAAACCCCTTTCCAAGAGGCCCGATAACCGAGAGCTTATCTCCTGGTTTTAAAGCATTCAGCTTGTCCGTTCCACGACCGACAGTCTTATAGAGTATTTTGAGCTTTCCATCCGTCGCGCCGAAGATGCTAAAGGGACGGCGCAACGCCGTATTTTCGAGGGACGGGATACGAATATGGACAAACTGCCCTGGCTGGGCCTGCGAGGCGATCTCCTTGGCGTCCAACGTCAACGTCCAGTAACCCGCTTTCAGTGGGGCATGATGAATAATTTTACAAAGTGCATCTCTCATTTTTCAGCTTTCACTTTTCACTTTTAACTTCCCTTACGCCAGCAACGGTGTTCGTGCCCGCGGTCTCTGATGGCGGTGTAGCCAACAGATTCTGCGCTTCGACAAAATCGAGGCGAGAGCGAATGCGATTGATTTCAGCCTGGACCATGGAGGCACCGGACATCTGTCCTTTGACGGTCAACGCTTTTTGGTACTTCTGTAATGTTGCCACATGTTTTTCTGTTGCCTCAACAATTTTCTTAGCTTTATCTTTTCGGACCATATCGCGCAGTTGATAATATTTATTCTGCAGTTCGAGGAGACGCGCCTGTTGCGAGACGAAGTGCCGCGGCAAGAGGACACGATCCGCTTCAAAGCGAGCGGTCTCTTCTCGCACCGTCTCCCAGCCAACATAGTCGCCTGCGCGCTGGAAACGTTCCATCAGCACGTTGAGCTCTTCGAGATAGTGCTCGGCCCATTGTCCTGAGGCTTGCAGGGTGCTACTCTCAATCTCGGCAAGTTTTTGCTCGAAGACTTCCCGCTGCTTGGCTAAGTCTTGCTCATTGGATTGATCCCCTGAAGCCGGCAACGTTGTGGGTAGCTTTTCAGTCTCCCCTGCGACAGAGGTGGCTTGGGCATCTCGCTCAGCCTCCAGATATTGCGGAAGTGCGCGAACGCGCCGAATTTCGGCATTAATGGCCGAGGCAATATTCATCTGTCCCCCTTGCATAGAGGTCCGTTGGCGCTCGGTCAGCTCAGTGATATACTTTTTGCTGAGGGTTATGAGCCGGCGATTATGCAACACGCGCTGCTCCACGGAGAGTTGACGGAACCGACTCTTCAGCAACCGCAAGTCTGTGATATCATCTGTGGCTTCATTCGTCTGCTCATCGATCTCACCTCTTTCCGCAAACTTTTTTCGCTCCTCTTGGGCTGTGGCCCAACCTTCAAAATCGCCTGCTGTCCGGCGACGCTCTGTTAAAACCTCTAACTCCTTCAGATATTCTTGCGACCAGCTCGTCACGGCGTCCTTCTTGGCAACCACGAGCGCATTCAACTGCTGAATATAGTCTGCCTTCTTCTGTTCCAGCGCGATAAATTCAGGATCTTGGGCTAGAGAAGGGAACACGAGAGACCCTCCTTTCGACTCCAATGCCCCTATCAAGCATGACCGAAGGGTGACTTTTTTACCCAGCCAGTTTTGTGCATAGACCTGCAGAGGCTGGGCTAAGAGGCTGCTTTCATAAAACCAAAGTCCAGGGCGAGCAAAATGGTAAGGCTCCGTTCGCGTCGTATCCTTGAATTGACGCGCAAAGAGTGGAAGAATGGCGAGGTAAAGAATAAAAAACGTGAAGACCAGAGTCATGCCTGCATGTAGCCGCTTAAGGATCTGGTGCATCTTAATGCGTTTTCCCAGACGAAGAAGATCCTCGTTGTTGAGCGCATGTGCCGTTTTCGCGAGTTCATCATAGAGTCGGCGGGCCGTCAACCAATCATGGTGGCGAATAGACTGATGAATGCGTTCCATATCCCGTTTAAGAATCAGCTCTGGCAGGCTTTGCTCCTCCGAGAGAAAGACATGCTGCTCTTCCGAGAGGTCACGATACTGTGAAATAAAGAGCGCGGCACGCTCAAAGTTCTCAGCTCGAATCTCCATGGGAATCTGTTCTTTGAGCTGATTCCGTTTGCGAATGCTCTTCTCTGCCTGTTCTCGCAGCGTACCGACCTCGTTGAGGAGTTGCCGCCCTGTGGGACCAGCAGGTTCAAAACCATGGATGCGTCCAGCATACAGAATGACCCGTTCAAAGCGATGCTCCTTTGTCGCTTGGCGCATGTTCGCTAAAATGGATCCCAACATCTCGTACGTACGCGTGTCCGCACCACAATTGCCACAATATTGAACGCCAATAAAAGAGTCCGCACTACATTCTGGACACGCCTCGCTTCCATCCCAGCCACACTCAGCACAATATTTCAGCGTCAAGGGATTTACCGCATCACACCACTTACAACGCCAGGTTGTCTTGATGGTCGGCAAGACAATTTTCGTGCGTTCTCTCGCGAGGGCAAGCGCATCCACAAAAGCCTGCGCGGACTGCCAACGTTGCTCCTTGTCTGTCGCCAGCGCCTTGATCACCACCTCTCGAATCTGCACCGGAACATCCTGCTCGCGGAAATAGCGGGGATTCTGTCCCGTCAGCAAGAAGTAGAGCAACCCACCCAGACCATAGACATCGGCGCGTTCATCGGACTGCCGAGCATCGGTCTCCTGTTCAGGCGCACCATAACCCACAGAAAGTAGCTTTTCACCAGGGGCCGTAAGTTCTTCGTCCCCTTCTTTATGCATCAGCCGCGCCAACCCGAAGTCTACGATCTTCGGCTCGTTGGTCTTGTCGAGCAGGATATTACTAGGCTTCAGATCACGATGAATCACCCCGCTGGCGTGAGCATACGTCACCGCCTTACCGATCTTGGAGACCAAGAGACAGGCATCCTCAAGGTTATACTGCCCATACTTGGCGACATAGTTGTCGAGGGTGAGAGGTGGATTGGGCTTGTTAAGTCCGCCCGTCGTCGGCTCCTTCAGAAGTTCAGGATCGTCAGGCCCTGCGATATACTCCATGACAATATAAGGACCATCCTCATCCTCACCCAATGCATAGATGTGGATGATGTGGACATGGCTCAGCGCGGCAACCGCGCGGGCCTCGCAGAGAAAGCGTTGACGCAAGGCGGGAATGGTCTGTGCATGGATATTCAAGCGCTTGATCGCAACAAAACGATCGAGCCGTTTGTCCCGTGCCAGATAGACAACCCCCATACCACCGTCGCCAATCTTGCTGTAGATGGCATAGTGGTCAAAGAGGCGATCCGAGCGAGAAAGAGATTCCTCGGCCTCGCTGTGCTGAGCAGACGCGAGCGAGTCCTCTTTTTGGGATGACGGGGGGGCGATCCGCTCGGTGGGCGGAACAAGAATACGGACAGTCGCCTCTGCCTCTTTGTTTTTCATAATAAAGGTTGGGGGTTCAATTGCCGAAAGGCTTCATACGCTGCGATCGAGACCGCATTGGCCAGGTTAATACTCCGGGCATATTCGCCCGGCATGGGAATCTTAAAAAGATCATGACGATAGTATTCGTAAAAAGGCTCAGGAAGTCCAGCGCTTTCGTTACCAAAAATGAGGGCATCGTTGGGACTAAAGGTGCAGGAGTAGAGGGATTTCTCCCCTCGGGTGCTCAGAAAAAAGAGGTGGGGGGGCTTGACCTGGGCCAAAAAATCCTCCCACGAGTCGTGGATCGTCAGCTTCACATGCTCCCAATAATCCATCCCCGCGCGTTTCAGGTGGGGGGCATCCAGATGAAACCCTAACGGCCGAATCAGATGCAACGTACAATCCAAGCCGACGCACAGACGGCCGATCGCCCCTGTGTTATGAGGAATTTCAGGCCTGACTAAAACGATGTGAAGTGGAAGCATATCACCTTAAAACCATTAACCAGCAAGAAGATGGTGGCAGTATAACAAAACTCTTCGTATTGTCCAATGCTTGATGACGACAAATCCTCCCGCCCGTATAGTCCTGAGTTGCATGCCGGAGTCTAGACTTCTCTCGCTAACTCACTTTTCCCTGTTTTACTTGTCTTGGGTGATCTGGCCGGTACGCATCTATCGCTTTCTGAAACAGATCGGATCCGCGTCTGAATCGCGGCTGGGGCGGGTGGAATACCCAGCGCCCAGCCGCGCATCCGCAAATCCGTCTCCGTTTCCGTTCGGCGGATGCTTGGATACCCCTGCCGGATCACCCGAGTACAGTGTCGGCCTCCTGTGTCGCGACGCCTTCGGCGAGCTTCGATTCCCGGAACGGACGGTAGCGGAGGAACGGACTCGTTCGATGGCAGCGACGCCATGTCACCGCGGGCGTTTACGGGGAATCGAGTCCGGTGGGATACCGGGATCGTACCATGGCGAAGGACAGGCGAGGGAGGCTATATATTCATCTGCCGACCTCGCCTCGGACGCAGCCAGGGCGCGGTACCGGTATCCTGTTCCGGACTCCCCGTAAACGCCCGCAGCAACATCAGACAGTATCTGGAACTGCACCTCCTCCTTGCTACCTCCTGCCTGGGTATGGTTTTATTTCAAAAAATAAAACCGTACCCCTCGGAACGGTGTTTGACACAGAGGGGTTGTTTCGGCTACACTATACGGCTTTACGACCTGTTCTTTATAATTTTAATTCGGAAGGAAGTGCACCGGTGAGTGTTGTACAATCTTTATTAGACTTACAGGAAATTGATGGCCGAATTCGTGCCTTACAACAGGAATCAAAAGACATTCCTCAGCGCAAAAGCCAAGAATCCGCACGTCTGCAGGGCGCGCGATCCTTAGTGGAACAGGCGAAGAACGACCTGAAGAGCGCCCAACTCACGGTCTCTAAACTCGAAGGCGATGTTAAAGCCCTTCGCGATAAGATTCTCGAACTCAAGAAGCATCAGGCCCAACTCAAGACCAATAAAGAGTTTTCAGCTTACAATCTCGAGATCGCCAAGATTGAAAAGGATATTGATGTCGCCGAGGCAAATCTCATCGGCTCGATGGATCATGTGACGCCGTGCAAGACTGTGCTGGACGAACGCGAAGCCAAGCTCAAAGAAGAACAGTCGGTTGTTGACGCCTATTGCGCAGAGTTGGATGCGCGCCTGGCTGAAGTACAAGCCGAACTGCTCTCCTGCCAGAAGACGCGTGACGAAGCAACGAAGTTGATACAGCCCCGCGAATTGTTTATCTACGACCGCCTGTTGACCAAGCGGTGGCCCGTCGTGGTTCTCCTTCAGGAGGATGGCGTGTGCAAAGGGTGCAACCTGCAACAGCCCCCCTCTATTTTGCAAGGCGTCCGCCGGAAACAAGGCCTTGTGGCCTGCCAGATGTGCGGACGTATTGTATATCAATAATTTTAACGGAGCGACCTCAACAGGCGCTCCTCTAATTTGCGGACAGCGGAAGGACGTGACCGATCGCTCCTGCCTTGTGCAGGGGAGGAAAGTCCGGACTCCGCAGAGCGAGAGATCCGATTGTGAAGGTCGGAGGGGTGTCGCCAGATCGACATCAACGGAAAGCGCCACAGAAAACAGACCGTCCCGCGCAAGTGGGATAAGGGTGAAAAGGTGGTGTAAGAGACCACCGGGCGGTTGCGAAAGCACCGTCGCAGGGCAAGCCCTCTCTGGAGCAAGATCAAATAGGGGATTCGAGACGCGGCTCGCGTCGTTTCAGCCTTTCGGGGCTGAATAGGGTCTCGGGTAGATTGCTTAGATGAATGATCGGAGCCACGTTCGCGTGGTGAACAGAATCCGGCTTATTCGCTCCTTCCGTTGTCCGCATTCTTTCCGCCTCAGAGAATAACCAATATCCAACACGGAATATCCAATTTCCAAGGGAAATACCGCGTTTCCGATGGTTATTGGTTATTCGATATTCTTGATTGGATATTCAAAGCAATGCGGTTACAGCGCATTGCTAAGGATCAGCGTGCCGGTATCCTTGCCGGCCATGATGTCGGTCAGCACATTCGCATTGCGGCCGCCGGCGATGACCACGCCACACCCCGTCTTGGTGGCGATCTGAGCAGCATTCAGCTTGGAGTCCATGCCGCCCTTGGAGAGATTGCTCCCCTTGCCTGCACTCACAAACTTCATGACATCCGAAACCTTGTCCACATACGGAATACGCTTATTCTTCCCATCTAACACGCCATCCACGGTGCTGAGGATGATGAGCAAGTCCGCACGGACCAGCTTCACCACCAGCGCTGCCATATAGTCATTGTCCCCCAGGGAGAGGTCAGCCTTGATCTCCTCATCGGCCACCACGTCGTTCTCGTTGATGATCGGAATCACGTCCATCTTCATCATGTGTTCCATGGTGCGCTTCGCATTTGCATAACGGATACGATGCTGGAAGTCCGCATGGGTCAACAGAACCTGCCCGATGGTGATCTTTTGTGCGCCAAAGAGCGTCGCATAATTCGTCATCAGCCGGGCCTGCCCGACCGCCGCGCACATCTGCAAGTCCGCGACAGCCTTCGGCCGCTCTTTGAGTTTAAGCGCATCAACGCCTGCGCCGATCGCACCTGAAGAGACCACAAGAATCTCATAACCCTGGCGATGCAACTCGGAGATCTGCTTCACAAGGCTCTTCAGCGGCGGCATATCCGGATGACCGCTCGGCTGAGCAATGACCCGCGTACCGATCTTTACGATAATGCGACGTGCTTCAGGAAGCAAGGCGCGGAAACGTTGTTCAATGTTCATAGGTTTTAAAAAAAAACGCCTCTTCTCCCTTGTCGCCACGCACACAACAGTGTCGCGAAGACAGAGAAAAGAGGCAGATTTAAGACTTAAGCACCCAACTGGAAGCGCACAAAACGCTTGATGGTCACCGTGTCGCCTGTCGCCTTGACACAGGCGTTGACGATATCAGTGATGGTCTGCTT
>CAIZQW010000080.1 GCA_903935195.1 uncultured bacterium | reverse complement strand
GCGCGGAAATGTCTATTGCCGTGGCACACTGGCGGGAGTTCTTGAAGAGCTTCCCGGGGGTTATCGTTTTGCCTACGACTCCGCCTATCTCGCTGATCCCTTTCAGCCTGCAATCAGCCTGACGCTGCCGAAACAGAAAAAGTGCTTTGAGTCATCGGTCTTGTTCCCTTTCTTTTATGGTTTGTTAGCAGAAGGGGTGCAGAAAGAAATACAATGCGCGCTTCTCAAAATAGATGAAGCGGATGATTTTGGACGTCTCCTCCAGACGGCAGGGCAGGATACGATTGGAGCTGTGACGGTCCGCAGAGAGGCAGTGGAATGAGAAAACTCACCCAATCAGAGCAGCGGGCCTTGGCAGGAGGCAACCGCACCTTTCCGAGCCAGCTGACCTTCTCGCGTAAAGACGTGGTGACGTTCCGACAAGAGACCATCTCGCGAATGTCTATTTCAGGCGTGCAGGACAAGATATCGCTGAAGCTGGTCCGAGGGACGCTTCTTCCGACTGATCATGATGGGGAATACATTTTGAAGCCCATTCCGTCAGCGGTCATCCCCTTTTATGCTTCTGAAGTGCCAGCGAATGAACACCTCACCATGCAGATCGCGCAACGCGTATTCGGAATCGCAACGCCGCCCAATACCTGTCTTCCTATGAGCGACGGGGAACTGGCCTACATCGTGAGACGGTTTGATAGACAGGCTGGACAGAAAAGAAGGCAAGAGGACTTCTGTCAACTCTCGAATCGTACCAAGGCTACCCGCGGTCGAAACTACAAATACGACGGCAGTTACGAAGAGGCTGGGCGCATTCTTAAGCAGTACTGTATGGTCTATCGCGCAGAGATTGAAAAGCTTTTTGCACGGATTGTTTTTTGTTATGCGTTTTCAAATGGTGACGCACATTTCAAAAACTTTTCTCTGATTGAGACTGGCTTGGGCGACTTTGTGCTCACGCCGGCGTATGATTTGCTGGCTACCTCTTTGCATTTTCCGAATGAATCTCCCCTGGCACTTGATTTGTTTGACGACTTCGAGTCGGAGGCATACAGCAAACTTGGTTTTTATTCAGCAGCTGATTTCTTGGAGTTGGCAAATCGCTTCGGGATTGAACCTGCATATGCGAAAACCCTTCTAAAAGGCATGTCCGCACAAAAGGAAAAGGTTGTGGCAATGATCCGGGACTCCTTGCTTTCCGAAAAGGCAAAGGGTGAATATGAACAACGATTTCTTGAACGAGTAAAAGCAATCAACAATGGACTGGACGCATCACGCTGAAGCGTCCAATAGGGAGAGCCTCACAAAGGAACACACACCATGAATACACTGCATGAGCTTCAGGACAGCGGCGCACTTTTTGTCGGACCGGAGGTGCATCTCGAACGCATTGCGCCGGATGTGGTCTTTTATCCAGGCTGCAGGCTTTCAGGAGGGGAACTCTCCATCGGTCCTGGCTGTGTGATCGGCGCGGAAGCGCCTGTCACCCTCAATAACTGCCAACTTGGCGCGCGAGTCCATCTGGCAGGTGGCTACTTTGAGGAGTCCACCTTTTTGGATGATGCGAAAGCAGGAAGCTGTTCACACGTACGTCCCGGGTGTCTGCTGGAAGAGGGCGCCTCGATCGCCCACAGCGTCGGCATTAAGCAGACGGTCTTTTTGCCCTGGGTGACTGCCGGTAGCTTGATCAACTTCTGTGATGCGCTTATGGCTGGTGGCACCAGCCGCAAAGATCATTCGGAGATCGGCTCCTCCTATATTCACTTTAACTTCACCCCGCATCAGGACAAGGCGACAGCCTCGCTCATCGGCGATGTGCCCAATGGGGTGTTGCTCAAACAACCGCCGATATTCTTGGGCGGGCAGGGGGGCTTGGTGGGACCTTCGAAACTCGCCTTCGGCACCGTGATTCCCGCAGGACAGATCTGGCGTGGTAATGTCGAGAAGCCCAACCAGCTTGTCGCGCGTGCCGGTTTTAAGCGCGACCTTGCGATGACGTACAATCCAAACACCTTCTCAAGTATTTCACAGATCGTCAGGAACAACCTCACCTACATTGGCAACATCCTTGCGCTCGATGCCTGGCACCGCGTGGTGCGTTCCCGCTATTTGAGCGAGTTTGCGTTTCAGGAGGCGTGCAGGGTTGGCGCACGTAAACGACTGGCTGATATTTTGAGCGAACGTCTCAATCGTTTGGACGAGCTGCTCAAGAAGGTTGAAAAATCCTTTGCGAACGATCCGTCACCGCAAAAGGAAAATCAGGAACTGGTTCAGCAGTGGGCCAAGGCCAAAGAGGCGCTCACAAAGCTTATTGAGTCGCGTGACGCGGTCGTGGTGCCGAGCGAGGTTACTGCGATTGTCAACGCACTGCCTGCGAAAGAGTATCTCACGGAAGTCCAGGCGCTCTCAGAGGTGGACTCCACTATTCTCAACCTGTGGCTCACCTATCACGTCGCCACTGTCGAGAGACTCATGCCCTCTGGGCGCAACTCCTGCTGCGGCTGATAACTTGAGCGTTAAGAGTTGGGCGTTCAGCGTTCAGCGTTTTAACTTTTACCTGTCCGCCGTAGCCGTATTCGCGGAGGTGGAACTCTCAACGTTTAACGTTTAACTCTTAATTTAAGAAGTTACGCCTTCGTTTATTTAACCACAAAGAACACAAAGAGCGCAAAGATCAATTTTTTAATGCTTTGTTTCACTACACTGGATACTGCATTTTCCTCTGTGCTCTCTGTGCCTCTGTGAGAAAAATCTCCTCTGCGCCTCAGCGCCTCTGCGGGGAAAATTTTTCCGTCGGTTTATTCCCAGTAATTCACTGCCGACTGGTACTGCCAACTGCCACTGTGCCTCCTCCAGCGAAATAATTTTCTTACACACAGTGCAAATACGCTTTCACTGCGGGTGTCAGCACGGCAGGTGTGCGTGGGAGCGTGGCGAGATCGAAGCGCGGCAGAAGATCGTGCAGTGAAAGGCACTCGCCCCATGCAGCCCAGCCGCACCACCACGCCAACAAGCCAATGATCTTCTCGGGCGTATTGCCTGCGTCACGCAAGGCGCAGAGGCGCGTGTCACCATGACGCTTGGCGAGGCGACGTCCATCTTCGCTCACCACGAGCGGCACATGCAGGAAAGCAGGCGGAG
>CAIZQW010000079.1 GCA_903935195.1 uncultured bacterium | reverse complement strand
GCTTGCCGATGGAATAGACACGGGAGCAATCCGTGAGATATCCGTAGAAGTTGGCAGCGATATCCACCAGAACAGCCATGCCTTCGATCAGCTTAACTCCGCACTGTCCGACAGGAAGGGATGGATGGAGCCCGGCACCGCCCAAAGCGAAGTCATACGGGGAGACTGCTGCGCCATTGTCACCTGCCAGAATCGTTCCCATAAAGGCCTCCATGGAGGAGCCTGCGATACGGAACTGGCCGAGGTTACCAGCCTTGAGCATAAGGTGGTACATCTCGAGTGCCCACGCATGATCAGTCATGCCGGGTTCGTAGACAGAGGCAAAGCGGTTGATGACCTCCACATGGCGTTGCCCCGTCATCTTCATGATCCGAATTTCATACGGGGTTTTCATCATGCGACATTGCCGAAGCACGGCGGAGCCATTTCCCGTGACCGCGCCTGGGAATACGGCGGAGAGGCGTAATCCGTCGTTATATGACAATTCATCGTTTTCGATCAGTACGCGTGCGGGTAGGGGGAGTCCGACTTCAGCGAGCAGTTCAGGGAGTTGTTCCATCTTTCGGAGTTCGCGGACGCGCTCACCCTTAAGTCCGCAGGGACGGCGCACACAGAACAGGGGATCACCAGATGCAGGGATGATGGCGTGTCCCATGAAGACACGTCCGCAGAGATAATAAAGGTTGGCATTGGAACTGACCACGAGGGCATCGGCCCCAGCTGTCTGGATTAGCGCTTGGAGACGCCTCCAGCGCATTTTCAGGTCATCCATCAATTCTGGATTGGTTTGCGTAAACATAAGGTTTAATACTATATGCTTTTTGAGCGCTTTTGTAAATTGCGAGAAGCGGTGTTAGATAAAAAAAGACGGCGGGGAAACCCCGTCGTCTTTTTTTAAGGGAAGTACAGAAGTTCTTACTTCTTCAATGCTGCGCGGACTTCGTCAAGCTTGCCGGCGGAGCCGAGCAGGACGTTCTTCGCGGCGATGAACTTCGCATATTCCGGGATGAAGATCTTGCCTGCATCGCGCAGGTCGAACTTCTCAGGTTGGTCGCGGAAGAACTCGCGGTGAACGCGGCACCACACCAGACGGCCATCGGTGTCGATGTTGATCTTTGTGACACCGAGCTTGGCTGCGCCCAGGAACTGGCGTGCATCAACGCCCGAGGCGCCTTTGATGTTGCCACCTGCTGCGTTGATGCGGTCGACTTCTTCTTTCGGAACTGAGGAAGAACCATGCATCACCAGCGGGAAGCCGGGGAGGCGCTTCTGGATCTCTTCGAGGATGTCGAAGCGGAGCTTCTGGTCGCCATGGAACTTGAAGGCGCCATGGGAGGTTCCGATCGCGCAGGCGAGGGAGTCGCATCCAGACTGCTTGACGAAATATTCAGCCTCTTCCGGCTTCGTGTAGACGTGGTCAGCGGCGTGGACATCTTCTTCAATGCCCTTGAGCAATCCGAGCTCAGCTTCAACGACGAGACCCTTAGCGTGGGCAGCGTCAACAACCCGCTTGGTGATCTCGATGTTCTTTTCGAGGGGCTCATGGGAGGCGTCGATCATGACCGAGCTATAGACGCCCGAGTTGATGCAGTCCATACAGGTGGCTTCATCACCATGATCTAAATGCACGGCGAAGATGGCATCCGGGAAGATCTGGTCTGCGGTGGTCATCATGGTTTCGAGCATCAGCTTGTGGCTATAGGAACGTGCGCCCTTGGACAGCTGGACGATGAAGGGTGCCTTGCTGTCAATATTGCCCTTGAAGAGACCCATGGTCTGCTCGAGATTGTTGATGTTATAGGCGCCGATGGCATATTTGCCATACGCCTGCTGGAAGAGTTGCTTTGTGGTTACGATCATGGTCTTTGCTCCTGTCTGTTCGGTTGCAGACCTCTTACCCGAGTAAAAGGCCTCATCGCCGTAAAAAGAAGGTCAATAGTATACGAAAGGAGAGGAAGATGAGCAAGCCCAAAGAACCCCGCAATTATTCTTCACGTTAGGGCATTAGTTTTTCTGCCCGTCAGATCACCCATGAGAAGTAAAACAGCGAAAAGTGAGGTAATGAGAGAAAGCAAAATTGGGGATGGAAGCAGGCAGGGGATTGTGGTAATATTTATGACACATTTTTAGTACGTCTCTGGCAACCGCGTGAGGCATGAACGTGTGGACTGTGGAAGCATGAATTTATTGGTAGCAACACGAAACCGACATAAGCTCGATGAGATCCGGCAGATATTTTCTCTGCCTGGTTTGACGTTGTTGGCAGCGGACGACGTTGAAGGTCTTCCCGAGGATGTTGTGGAGGACGCAGAAACCTTTGAGGGCAATGCTTTGAAGAAGGCGCGTGAATTAGGGGTCGCTTCGGGACTCTGGACGTTGGCGGATGACTCTGGGCTCGAGGTGGAGGCCCTTCACAATGCGCCAGGTGTCTATTCAGCACGCTATGCCGGAGAGCCGTGCAGTTATCCCGCGAATAACGCCAAGTTGTTGCGAGAATTGCAAGGCGTGACGGATCGCCGGGCGCGGTTCCGCTGTGCAATCGCTTTGCGGGCGCCAGACGGCCGCGAGTGGACCGTGGATGGACGGTGTGAAGGAACCATTACAGAGTCAGCACGCGGGAACAATGGTTTCGGGTATGATCCACTCTTTGTCCCTACTGGTTTTTCACAGACCTTTGCCGAATTGGATGCTGCTACCAAAAACAGCCTCTCGCATCGGGGTAATGCCTTGCGGAGAGCAGCTGTCGAATGGAGGGGACACCTTAATGATGAATGAACAACAGATGGAAGCAAATTTCTCACAGATTGAGCTGAAGCTGACGCAGGAGAAGTTAAAGCTTGAGCAGGAGCGACTCGCACTCGAACGCGAACGTCTCGAGGCTGCGCGTGAGCGTATGAACGATGTTGCCAATGTCCAGGTGACGCGTGATGGACAGGTCTCGGTCCGCTTGTCGACGGTGGCACTCACGTCGATTATTTGCCTGCTGGTCGGAGGTATTCTTGGGGCCGTTTCTATGTCGGTTCAACATGACAGGAGGGGCGCGGCTCGATTGAAGGAGGCACTTCAAGCGTTGAATGTTGTTGAGACAGAGCAGGTGGTGGAGTCTCCCGCCAAGCCAGCCACGACTAATGCGGTGGCTGCTGCGATAGAGTTTCCCTCTGTGTTTCAATCTCGCCCGATGCGTGTCCGAACGATCAGGGGCAAGGGTGACTCAGGTGTTTCATTGATCGTGGTGCAATAAGCGTTATGTCATTTTTCAAGGCCTATGATATGCGAGGAGAGTTCGGGGTTGATTTCGACCTCGACCTCGTGTATCGCATTGGTCGCTGGTTACCCGTTGTTCTGCAATCCCGGCGTGTGCTGGTCGGACGTGATGCGCGCTTGACGTCTGAGGCCCTTCGGGATGCGTTGTGCCGTGGCCTTGTCGAGTCAGGATGTGCCGTGGAGGATATGGGGCTGGCGACAACACCGATGGTCTATTTTTTCACGGCGCAGAAGGGCTATGAGGCCTCCATTCAGATCACGGCTTCTCATAACCCCGCCTCCCATAACGGGATGAAGGTCTCGCGGGCAAAGGCTGTTCCAGTTGGCTATGAGACAGGACTCGCAGAGCTGGAGACGCAGGTGCGAAGTGGTGTATTGCCTCCTCTTCAGCCAGGGGGTTCTTTTACAACGGTTCACTATCAGGAGGAGTTTGTGGCGTGGCTACGTGCGCACAAGCCGGACCTCTCGACTATTCGGTTTGCGGTGGACTGTTCAGATGGCGTGGCGGGTCTGATTATCCGAGATATCCTCGGAGATGGACCGATCTACTTGAATGAGGTGCCGGATGGACGCTTTCCGCACCATGCACCCAATCCCTTAGAGGTCGAGAACTGCGCACAACTCATGCAGGTGGTGCGAGAAGAGCAGTTGGACGTGGGTGTGATTTTTGATGGCGATGCGGATCGCGTCATGTTTGTGGATGAGCAGGGTGCCTTCATCCAGCCAGACTATTTGATTGGCGTTTTGGCGCAACAACTCTTGCCCAAGGAGCCGAAAGGTTCGCTCGTCATTCATGATATCCGAACCTCGCGAGGCGTGATAGAAGCCCTCTGGCGGTATGGAGCAAAGACCGAAATGGGCAAGGTGGGACATGCCTTTGCAAAAAAGCGCATGAGGGAGACGGGTGCGGTTCTGGCAGGCGAGTTGGCAGGTCATTATTATTTTAGGGATTTCTTCTGCTGTGACTCTGGCGAATTTGCTGCGCTGTTGATCTTGGGTGCGATTGCAGAGGCAAAGAAACGCGGGGTGACTTTTAGCCAACTGGTAGCTCCTCTTCAGTGCTATGCAAACTCGGGCGAGATTAACTTCACGATCGAGCGGAAGGAGCAGGCGATCGCGGCGGTTTCCCAAGCGCTTTCGGTGTTTGGTCCTCCCTTAGCCCGCTTCGATTTCGATGGAATTCGCATCGAGTATCCAGAGTGGTGGGTCAATGTGCGAAAATCCAATACCGAACCCTATTTGCGTTTGATTGTGGAGGCACGCGATCAAGAGATGCTACAGGAGCGACTGACACTTTTACGACAAACGTTAGAACCTTTTTTTGTGACGCACCATGCTTGAAGTCAAAAACATAACCTTCTCCTACAATACGCAGGAGACTCTTGGGAACATCACCTTTGATGCAGCCCCAGGAGAGATCCTTGCCATTGTCGGAACGAATGGGGCAGGAAAAACAACTCTTTTGCGTCTCTTGGCTTGCCTGTTGATGCAAGATTCTGGAAACACCTTGATTGATGGCGTTGATTCATTGACAAGACCGATCGCGTATCGGGCAAAGATTGGTTATCTCTCTGAGCGGTGTCCCCTGTATGAGGAGATGACGGTCGAAGAGTATTTGACCTATCGGTTGAGGTTGAAGGGGGAGCGCCAATTTCGGGTCCGTCGCCGACTGGATGAGGTGATCGCTCAGTGTAGACTGGATGACCATCGCAAAACAATGATCCGTCTCTTGTCTTTTGGTTTTCGCAAACGCGTAGGCTTGGCAGAGGCGTTGACTGCGCATCCACCTGTTTTGTTGTTAGATGACCCCCTGGCTGGCCTCGATCTGCCACAGCGGAAACAAACGGCTGAGGTATTGACCTCTGTCTCAGGGCGATCGGCTATTATCTTAGCAGGTCATGAGATCTCTTTTCTTTTAGAATGGTGTACCCGGTTCCTCGTACTGCATCGTGGACGACTCGTGGGGAGCTATCGTGTCAATGACTACGAAAAGGATCTGCTGCAACGCAAGATCGAGCAACTGATGACGTATGGAAGTGAGGAGGTCGGGCCCCTATGAGTGCACTCCAAGTGACCTGGTTGCGTGAAGTCCGCACTTTTCGGCGGTCCTTTACAGGCTATGTGCCGATTGCCTTGTTTCTCTCCGTGGTCGGGTGGACCTTTGTGATGTCCCTTCGGAAGAGCGATGGCGGGGTGTTGCAACTTCAGACGATCTGGGGTGTCTCTGTCTCTCCCTGGATTCCTGTGCTCTGTTCGGTCTTGACGATGCGACTTTTTGCTGAGGAGCGTGCCACAGGCATGATTGACCTGCTTCTCGTGATCCCGATGCGTGAGCGGACGCTGGTGTTCGGAAAATTTCTTTCCGCGCTGACCCTAACTGTTTTAGCGGTCAGCCTCAGTAGCCTCCTCCCTCTTGTGATTGTGCCTTGGCTCTCTCCAGCCTTGAAGAGCGCGCTTCATCCTGCAGCCTTTGCCATGACTGGAATCATCTTGTTGTTGCAGAGTGCGTTGTGGTGTGCCGTGGGTACGATGGTCTCTGTCTTCTTTCGGAATCAGACGATGGCGGCGGTTGCCTCGATCTTGCTGTGTGGCGGGATCCCCCTTGCTTTCTATGCCGTGATCTTGGTCTGGTTGCCCGAGTTTCGACTCAATGCAACGTGGATGCCTCTGATCACGAATGTATATGACTTTTCAACAGGGCTTGTCTCAACCTATGCAATCGTTTTTTATCTAGTGATGACAGGACTGTCCCTGTTTATTTGTTCGAAAACATTGGCCTTGTTGAGGCTCCGTTCTTAAATCTGGGTACTTAGGTGAAGCGTGTATATGGCTGAAATGAAAAAAAAGAGATTAGCAAAAGCCTCGCGGAGTCAATTGTTTTTGACCTCGCTCCTCGCCCTCGTGCTCAGTGTCATCTTTTCAATCTTAGTCTTGGTGCTTTTTGCGCAACTGGATGTTACGACGGAGCTCCCGATCAGTGGCGTGCGAAAGGTTTCTGAGCGGACGCGCAGAGTCTTGATGGAGAGTCAAGGCAGTGTCAAGATCTCCTGTTTCATGGAGCGTCAGCACAAGATGTTTCGCCCAGTCTCGCGCTTGCTCAAGGGGCTTCAACAGGCCTCCATTAGTGTTGCCGGCGTGAACATCCAAATTGAATATGTTGATCCACGCTGGGATTTGGTCCGTGCAGGGCAACTTTCGTCGTATGGTGTTCCAGTCAATGCGCTCTTGTTTGAGCGACAGCGTCGGCGTGTGGTGGTGACCCTCGATGAGATGATGTCACTGCCCAAAGTTCAAAAACAGAGTCCGGTGCCCTCGCGTGAGACGCGTCAAGGCGCCGAGGGTGTCTTTCAAGGAGAGATGGTCTGTGTGGCCACCATCTCGAAGCTTGCCAAACCCCAAGAGCGCCCCTTGATCTACTGGTTACAGGGACATGGAGAAGGACGCCCTGATGACTATGATGCCATTCGTGGGTTCTCCGATATTTCACGACTCATGACACGTGATGGTTATGAAGTCAGGCCTCTGATGCTCGCGGGAAGGACAAGCCTGCCAGACGACTGCCGTGTTCTCGTTATTGCGGGTGCTTCGCGAGTGCTTGCGCCTGAAGAATGCTCGCTGATTGCAGCCTATCTCCAGCGTGGAGGCCGAATGCTCTATATGGCTTCCCCACGTCAGAAGAGTGGTTTAGAACAGCTTTTAGAAGAGTGGGGAATTCGTGTGACCTCGTTTGTGGCGACAAGTCCTCGTACGTTGACAGGACAAGATGTTTTGATTAATACGTTTGCGCCTCATCCGACGACCTTGGAATTTCAGAATGCCTCGGTCGTTTTTGGTGGGCCTTCTTGTTTGGAGTTGGTTCTGAATCCTAGTCCCAAAGAGGGGGATCGTCCCCAAGTGCTAGCATTGGCCCTGACAGATGAACAAGGATGGGGAGAGTCCGAGCCTGACCTCTTGCCGCGCCAATTTAATCCGCAGCGCGGAGAATTGAAGGGTCCTGTCACGGTTGTTGCGCTGACGGAGCGTGGCGCCTTTGTGGCCAAGGATGTGGCCTATACCGCCACGCGCATTTGCGTGATTGGTGAAACGGATTTTGTGATGAATGGGACATTGGGGTATCGCGCAAATGCCAATCGAGACTTTTTCCTGAATATGCTCTCGTGGCTCTCGGGTATTGATGCGGTTACGGCCTCATCCCTCGGGGGCGACGCGATGCTGGTGACGGGGTTTGAGCGCCGTGATTGGTATGTGCTGATGGGATGGGCGGTTGCAGGGCTCCCGCTGTTCTTTCTGAGTGTGGGACTTCTCTTCTTTAAGTTGTTGCGGTGGTAATATGGGTAATCGGCAAATTATACTTTTTTTTGTCTTGGGAATTTTGTTGTGTAGCGTCTTGCTGCTCAAGCGGGATCTCGTGGTCGGGTGGTCTTCTACTGGAGGAGTTAAGGAAAGTGACCGGCTGGCTTTTCGTCCTTTGGACACGGCCAAGCAAATAATGATTGAGCGAGGAACGCTCTATGCCGGCCTTCGCCGTCAACGGGGTGATGGTCCATGGGAGTTGTTTTCACCTTTTCCCTCGCGCCTTGATCAAACCGTGATTGCACGTCTCTTAGACGGCATTGAAAATGCGCGTATCGTGGAACGTATTCGCTCCTCGGAGATGCGTCGTCGAGAGCTCTCGCTTGGAGACTTTGGTTTCGCGCCTGCTGCTGTCTGCATCTCGCTACAGGAGGGAGAAAAATCAGACACCCTCTTTATAGGCTTGTCTATCCCTGCAGTTAAAGAGGTCTATGTGCGTGTGGGCTCGATGCCAGACCAGGTGATGAGTGTCTCTGACAGCCTTCTGGAGTGCGTGCCCAAGGGGCTGGATGACCTTCGCTCCAGAGATGTTGTGGCGTGTGATCGTTCCCGGGTGCGTATTCTTGAGATCAAGGCGCCTGGAAAACCCTTTATTCGCCTTATAAAAGAATTAGATACGTGGCGTCTGACACAACCTTCGGAGGTCCCGGCGGATGAACGAAAGGTTGCAAAGATGCTCGATGCGCTTTACACGATTAAAGTGTCCCGTTTTGTTTGGCCCTCGGCAACACGTCTAGATGAGATGGCTGTCTTGGATTCAGCACTCAAGACGCGTCTTGAACTCTATGGGCTTGGGGCCGACATGGTTCTTCAGATCTCTGCGCAAGAGTCGGTTCTTGGAGAACCTTCGCGGCTTGTCCTTGGCAATGTTGTTGAGGGTGTGGAGGGCTTCCGGTATGCGTTGCTGCCAGGGGGGCAAACCATTGCAACCTTGACCAACGCCATTCTCTCTGCCTTTCAGTTGACGCCATCGGATCTAAGAGACATGCGGTTGTTTTTTGAGACGCCAGACAAGGTTAACCGCTTAGAGATTTCAGTTGAGGGATCTTTGTTTGTATTGATGCGTCAGGCCGGAGTTTGGGAAATGGTCTCTCCGATTGCGGGTCGTGCGGATCAAGGGGCTGTGACGGAGATGCTTGAACAGTTGCTTCGCTTGAATGCGCTGGAGCTCTTCTCAACGACCAACACGGTTGTTGCCTCAGGTCTCTCAGTGGGAGAGTCAACAGAGGGCAGGAGCAGTGTAGAGTTGGGGATGATGAACGGTAAGATCACGAAACTCCTCTTTGCCTTAGAGTATGTCGAGGGAAAGGCCTATTATTCAGTAACGATCGCAGGCCGGACCATGACCTACCGTGTGGATGCGCCTTCCGTTCCCGCCGCAGTGCTACAAGCTTCCGCAGCACGCTCCCTCTATGACCGTACGATCTTCGCCTTTACGAATGACTCGATTCAGCGCATCAGTTCTAAGCTGCCCTCCGGGGCTTTAGAAACGGTTGTTCGCGATAAGGAAGGCACGTGGCGGCTCGAGCCCGCTGCGGGCGTGCTGGCAGTAGAAGGGCTTTCCAAACGGCTCTCCCTCTTGGCAACATTGACGGCAGATCGCATTGAGAAGCCGTGTGCTTTAGAGAGTGATGTTGCTGCGTATGGACTCAAAGATCCCTGGATGGAAGTGAGTGTCAGCGTGAATGCAGGAGATTCGATTCGAAAGACACTATTGGTTGGAAGTGAGACCTCTGGAGGTGCTCGCTATGCCATGGTTCGTGGGCAGGATCTGGTCTTTGTTCTGGAGGCAAAGACTGTAGCGCTTCTCAGTAAGTCGCTGGTCGTCAAATGATAGACATCACGATTTGAGGGGATGCCGCAACGCGAGCGCTGCTCGTTCTTCGGATGTCATATTTACCGGTATAATGGTGTTTTGCGGACCACTGTCGTGCGCGGGCGTTTGGAACCGTAAAGCCAATTGAGCCATCTGCTCGCTCGAACAGGCACGCAAAGAGGGATCTGCTGTCGGGCGTACCGCCGTGTTGAGCGAAATATCATCTGGCCTAAAACGCTGGGCAAGTTCTGCAATCCGATCTACCTGTTCCGGCGCATCATTCATACCCGGTACAATAAAGACCTCTAAGTCGAGTCGCCCGTGGTACTCGTGCCGAAAGGCGCAGTAGCTCTCGAGGATCGCATCAAAACGCAGGGAGGCATGCGGGCGAACAATCTTTTCAAAGGATGCTTGGTCCCACGCGTTGAGCGAGAGCTTCACGACGTCCGCCAGCGCAGCTTCGCGCCTGACTTCTGGCAGCGTAAACAGGCTACCATTTGAGAGCAGGAGCGAACGGAAGGGCGTCTCAGCACGTACAAACCGAAAGAGGTCGCCAAAATGAATATGCAACGTGGGCTCTCCCGAGCCACTCGCTGTGATATAGTCTAGCGGTTCTCCGCGCAAGAGCCATTGACGAAGTTCAGACAAAACATCTTCGATCGGGGGTTGCGCCGTGCGCGTGAGCGTTGTCTCCTTTGTGTCGCCGAGTTGACAGAAGCAACAGTTCAGCGTGCACGTTTTAAAGAGGGAGAGGTCTACGCCAAGGGAGCGACCGTAACGTCGGGAGGGGACAGGTCCGAACAGGTACTTCATTGTGCATCCTGCGCAATGGCGTCAATCTTTTTGACTGGGCCGAAGACCAAGAGCTTGTCCTCGGGCAGAATCATATCGTCTGCGGTGGGGACGATGACAGTACGAGGATCCTCAGGATCAGCCGCAAGCCGGCGGACACAGAGCACGGTCACACCATACAGCTTGCGGACATTCGCCTCGCTCAATGTCTTGTTTTTAATGGAGTCGGGAACGTCAATCTCAGCGATATTGAAATCATCGGAAATGGCGAAGAGATCAACATTGCCCTTGGAGAGTAAGGTCCGTGAGAGATTCTTTGCGCAATCGCGATTCGGATAGATTACCTTATCAGCGCCTACGCGCTTGAGAATCTCACCGTGGACATCCGAGTTGGCCTTGGCCACGACCAAGGGGACTTCCAGTTTCTTGCAATGCACCGTCGCCATGATGCTTCCTTCAAGATTGGAGCCAATGGCAATGACAACGACGTCACACTCGTTAAAGCCAGCATCTTGCAAGGTCCGGATATTGGTCACATCTCCTTCGATAGCCTTGGTCACGAATTCAGACAAGGTCTGTATTTTCTCGCGATCCTGGTCAATCAAGATCACTTCTGCACCATGGGATGCCAAGCTCTCCGCGAGTGAATATCCGAAGCGTCCTGCGCCAATAATGCCAATTCTTTTCATGGTAAATACCTGTGCTTAAAAACTCACAATCATCAAAAACAAGCTCTATTATGTGGCCTCACTCTTAGAAAAGTCAATGCGTTTTCTTTCGCGAGGCTGTTTTGGGGCTATTTTCAGGACTGGGGTGGCTGCGCAGTGAGGAGGATGACGAGCGCGGTACCGATATAACACAAGACCGTAATGATCAATGTTTTGTCGGTCAACATGACCTTTTCTGGACGCCCTCCCTCGTCCTGTGTATACACGAGAGCCAGATACCGAAAGACACCGAAAACAACAAAGGGAATGGTGAGTCCGAGGTGGCTGGTGCCAAAACGATGGACCGTCTCAGGCGCAAGCGTATAGATGGCGTAGCAGACGATGGTGGCGGCTGCGGTAATGGCGATCTGGCTGTCGAGAAGCTGACGCGAATAGCCAGTCAAAGCCTGACGATGCCGCGTATCTTTTTCGTCGAAAAGTCCCTTTTCGTGGCGGCGTTTACAGAGCGCAAGGAAGAGTGCTAACAGAAAGGTACACAGGAGGAGCCAAGGCGAGATGCGCACAGAGATGGCCACAGCACCTGCGACCGCACGGAAGACAAAGCCGATTGCGATGATAAAGACATCCACATACGGAATTCGCTTGAGTCCAAAGGTGTAGACACACTGCATGACTGCATAGCCAACAATGATCCATGTGAAGAGGAGGGGGAGTTGGAGTGAGAGTAGCCCCCCGATGACAAGCAAGGCCCCCGCCATGATGAGCGCCTTCTGAATCGAGAGTTCTCTCGAGGCAATGGGACGAAGGGCTTTGATGGGATGTGCACGGTCAGCTTCAACATCCTTGATATCATTAATCAGGTAAATCGCGCTGGAAACCAAACAGAAACAGACAACGGCTAAGCCAACGGCGATAAAGATCTCAGGGTTGTGGATATCAAGGCCTTGGCTGGCGTCCCGCCACGCAAAGAAAAGTGCTGCTGGCACAACGCCATTTTTAAGCCATTGCGCTGGGCGTAAAGCACGTAGCCAAGCTGGAAGAGGGGACTTCCTCATGCGTGGGCTCCATGTTTGACCCGTGGGGAGCGTCGGAAACCGCAACGCGCCCAGAGTTTGAGAACCATCAGAAAGGCCTCGGTCGCAATATTGGCCTTCATCTTGGAGTACCCTGCCTTGCGATCCTCAAAGACAATCGGGATCTCTTTGACAGAGAAACCCTGCATCCAAGCTGTATGAGTCATCTCGATCTGGAAGGAGTAGCCGTTCGACGTGATTTTGTCCATATCAATGGCTGTTAACACCTCGCGATGGAAGCATTTGAAACCACCGGTTGGATCACACACGGGCATCCCTAGAATGAAATGGACATACTTCGCAGCCCCTGTTGAGAGTAACAAACGGCTCATGGGCCAGTTCATGACACGGATGCCACCAATGTAACGGGACCCCAGCACAAGATCAAAATCTTTTGCAGTGGCGAGCAACGAGGGCAGGGCCTTTGGATCGTGTGAAAAATCGCAATCCATCTCACAGATCCATTCGTAACCGCGTTCAAGAGCCCAATGGAAGCCTGCAATGTACGCGCGCCCGAGACCCTCTTTTTTCTGGCGGTGGAGGACAGAGACGCGGGGTTCCTGCGCTGCGATTTGATCAAGGAGATCGCCTGTGCCGTCTGGCGAGTTGTCATCCACAAACAAGATGTTGGCCTCAGGGACCTGGGCAAGGACAGCCTCGCTCATGGGTTTGACATTCTCTCGTTCGTCGTATGTGGGAATCACAATGACTGTTTTCATCAGATGTGGGTGTTCCTTATTGCGCAGTCTCTATTCATGTGCTTGGGGCAGTATCGTAGGTAAAAAAAACGAATGAGTCAAGCGGGATGTCGCGTTAGCGCCAGCGATTATGCATCCAGAGATATTGCTCTGGACACTTACGGATCAAATTCCCGAGGAGCTTATTCATCTCAGCCGTCAATGTTTCGATGTCCTGCTCTTTGTTTCCGGTTGGCGTGAAATGGATCGCGGGCTCCCCGATCATGCGGTACTTGAAGAGACCTTCACGTAAAAAAGCGCCTACAACAATGGGGGCTCCTGAGGCGAGATGGATACGGGCGGGGGAGGTGTGTGTCCATGCGGGGCGACCGAGAAAATCAACCTTCACACCACTTCTGCCTGCATGTTGGTCCATCACGATGGCGAGGGCGGACTTGCTTGCTTTCCATAAGCGCATGACATCGCCAGAAAAGCCATTTTTCTTAGAGATAATCGTGACGTTTCCTCTGAATTGGCTCTTCTTCAAGAAACGAGCCAATAGCGGATTGTCCAGCGCGCGTGCGATGGGCATCATTGGACGGGTAAAGGGAATAATGGAGACACCTGCCTCCCACGAACCCAGATGCCCCGTGATCAACATGACGGGGATGTCGAGGTCAACCATCAACGTCTTCCAGTTTTCAGCATCGCTCTCTGCATAGACGATATGCTCTCGCCAATTTTCTTTAGTGACCACCTTGGGCACCTTCAGCGCCTCAAACAGGTGGCCGAGAAAATGACAGAATGAAGCTTGAGCGATACGAGCTGCCTCCTGCGGGTCTTCTGTGATTCCCGCCTTCATAATGTTGTCGAGTGCAATACGGTGACGCTTTTTGAAGAGCGGGTAGAGCAAGGAAGCTAAACGGGCGCCGAGGGAGTAGGCTTTGTTTGCCGGCACAATCGAATAGAGTGCCATCGCCAGACGGATTAGCGCATATTGAAGGATGTGTATGAGGGGTAAAAGGAGTCGCATGGAGAGACCTTACTGACTGATTGCTTCTGAAAGTTGCTTGGCCAAGAGTCGCAGTCTGGCTTGAGCAGGTGGGTGAAGTTTGTACTCTTTATCAAGAAGATCAGAGACGAGCTGTGAGGCCTCTTCAAGTTTTCCTTGTTGCATGCGAATGCGAACGTAGGTGAGACGCAAGTCGAAATCATCAGGGCGTGCCTTGAGGAGGGGCTTGATTAATTGGTACGCCTCGTCAGAAGCACCCTTGGTGACTAAGAGTTTGATGAGTGTCTGACGCGCAAAGGTGTTTGTCTCTTCTTTCTTCAAAGCAGCGCGCAGAAGAGCCTCTGCTTGAACGAGCTTGCCCGTTTCAATCTCACCTTTCGGTTTTAAGGCCGCCTGCTCAATCCAAAGCGCCGCGAGCCCGACCGCGGCAGGCACATTGGTCTTCTTTTCAAGGCTCCGTTTAAAGAGGTCTTCTGCTTGTCCGTAAGCGCCACGATCAAGACGGGCACGTCCCAACAGGTAGTTCGCAAAGGCGTGGTCTGGCATGAGCCGTAACATCGCCTTGGCATCGGC
>CAIZQW010000078.1 GCA_903935195.1 uncultured bacterium | reverse complement strand
TCTGGTGGTCTACAGCGCGACAAAATATTTGGCGGGTCACAATGATGTCGTGGCAGGGGCGGTTGTAACTTCGACGCCGGCGCTCTCTGAACGCATCGCTTTTCTTCAGAATGCGGCAGGCGGTATTTTGGGTCCTCAAGATGCCTGGCTCACCTTGCGCGGACTCAAGACGCTGACGCTGCGTGTGGCGCGCCAGCAGGAGAATGCGACGGCGCTGGCAGCCTGGCTCGATCGTCATCCGCGCGTACGGCGTGTCTACTATCCCGGACTCTCGTCGCATCCCAATCGCAATATCCTCCTGCGCGAAAAGAGCGGGTGGGGCGCGATGATCTCCTTTGAAGTGGAGGATCCGGCACGCATTCCTGAAATTTTGTCCAAGGTGAAGATTTTCCTGTTCGCTGAAAGCCTGGGGGGTGTAGAATCCTTGATCACTTATCCCTATCTGCAGACACATGCCGACATTGAAGAGGCGACACGCCAGCGGTTGGGTATCAATGACCGCCTTCTGCGGCTCTCGGTCGGCATTGAGGATATTGGAGATCTGCAAGGCGATTTGGAGAATGTACTATGACAGAGGAGACAAAACTGATCCATGCCGGACGGGATCGCGATCCATATACAGGCGCCTCCAGTATTCCGATTTATCAGGTCTCAACCTTTTCGCAGCCTGATCCTGAACATCTCGGGGTGTATGACTATGCCCGGAGCGACAATCCGACGCGCGAGGCTCTTGAAGAGACGATTGCTGTACTCGAGCATGGTGCGCGCGGACTGGCCTTCGCCTCTGGCATGGCAGCGACCTCCTCGGTGCTGATGCTCTTTCAGACAGGGGATCATCTCGTGGTGGGGCGTGACATCTATGGCGGCACCTATCGCGTGCTGACCACGCTGTTTAAAAGGTGGGGCCTTGAGGTGACCTTTGTGGACAGTACGGATACAGACGCTGTGCGAAAGGCGATCACGCCTGCAACGCGCGGCCTCTTTGTCGAGACGCCTGCCAATCCGCTGTTGCAGATTACGGATTTGCGGGCTATGGCCTCCATTGCTCAGGAGCATGGCATCATGGCCATCACGGACAACACCTTCATGACCCCGTATCTGCAGCGTCCGCTCGATCTCGGTTTTGATATCGTGGTCCACAGTGCAACGAAATTTCTGGGCGGACACAGTGACGTGATCGCAGGTCTGGCTGTCACCCGCACTCCTGAATTGGGCAAGCGGCTCAAAACCATCCAAAACAGTTTTGGCGCAATCCTGGGTCCGCAGGACTCCTGGCTTGTGCTGCGGGGCATCAAGACTCTGGGCGTGCGCCTGGAGGCCCAGCAGCGCAGTGCGCTTCAGATTGCGCGCTGGTTAGAGAAGCGGAGCGATGTCCGAAAGGTCTTTTATCCCGGGCTTGAGCGTCATGCAGGCCATGCGATCCATGCGCAGCAAGCAACAGGGGGCGGAGCAGTGGTCTCCTTCGAGTTGGCGGATGGTCCGACAGCCGTGGCCTTTTTGAAACGCGTGAAACTGCCCCTCGTCGCTGTGAGCCTTGGTGGCGTGGAGAGCATTCTCTCCTATCCGAGAACCATGTCCCATGCCGCCATGCCCAGCGAGGAGCGTCAGGCGCGTGGCATCACGGACGGACTGGTGCGCCTCTCGGTTGGATTGGAGAGTGCGGAGGATCTGATCGCTGATCTTGGGCAAGCCTTACAGGTCTGAAATGCATATTGTTATGTTTAGAATGAAATTCTTTACCGCAAAAACCGCTAAGAAGAACGCAAATGGTCAGCCCGCCTCGCCCATGGATACATGGACGGCGGAGCGACCATTTGCGTGGTTTAAATTCATTTTTCCATCAGCAAAAAACTTGTTTTTTGCTGATGGAAAAGAAATGATATTTCCTTGGACGGTTATCCGTTCTGCCGTGCTGTATTCAGCGTGAGGCAGACTGGATAACCGTCTCTCTATTTGCGGTTTTTGCGGAAAACGTCTTAGATCAGCATTTGAAATTGGAGCACGTAGACATGAAAATTACAACCAAAGGCAGATATGCGCTGCAACTCCTGTTGGAGGTGGCCTTGCATCAGAACAAGGGGCCTGTCACCCTGAGTGACATCGCCCTGCGGCAAGGCATCTCGCAACCTTATCTCTGGCATGTGGTCACGCCCTTGACCACAGCGGGCATCCTGCGCGTCAAGCGCGGGTCGCAGGGTGGCTATGTCTTGGCGCGTGAACCCAAGGAGATCAGCATCAAAGACATTGTCAATGTGTTGGAGGGATCTGTCTCCTTTGTGTCGAGCGAGAAGGTGCAGGAGGAGAATCAGGGGAGCATCTTCAAGGTCACGCACGGCGTCTGGCTGGAACTGGAGGAGAAGATCGTCAAGATTCTGAGCAGCATTACGTTGGCCGATCTGATCGAACGCTATCGCGAGACCGAGTCCATCGAAAGTTTGAACTTCAATATTTAGGAGCCGTTTCTTAAAAAGTGAGCCATTTTTTTCTCACAGAGCCCACAGAGCTCACGGAGGAATCCAATTGAAGTATGAATCATCTATGGAACAGGGCAACATAAAAGGTCTTTATCATTCATTCGGGATACATTTTTCTCTGTGCCCTCTGTGTCCGGCAGCTGCCGGATGAGAAACTACACATTTAATTAACATGCTTTAGGAGAAGACATGAATCAGGAATTAGCCGCGAAACAAGAGACGTTAATTCAGGAGATTAAAAAGCTAGGCAGTTGCGTCGTCGCCTTCTCCGGGGGAACGGACTCCACGTTGCTCTTCTCTGTTTCACAGGAACTCTTGGGTGACCGGGTACTGGCTGTGACTGCGACCTCCTCGACTTATCCAGCACGTGAATTACAAGAGGCACGTGACCTTGCGAAACGTATCGGCGGACGCCACCTCGTGATTGAGTCGGAAGAGCTGGCGCTACCGGGATTTGCCGGGAACGACAAGAATCGCTGTTACTACTGCAAGTCCGAACTCTTTTCCAAGTTGCGCGCCATTGCAAAGGCCGAAGGCCTTGCGCATGTGATTGACGGAAACAACCTCGATGATCGTGGCGACTACCGGCCTGGCCGGCAAGCGGCAAGAGAGCAGGGGGTGGTCAGTCCGTTGGAGCTCGCGGGCTTCACGAAAGAGGATGTCCGCGCCCTCTCCCGCGAGCGGGGGTTGCCGACGTGGGATAAGCCCGCCTACGCCTGCCTCTCTTCACGAGTCCCTTATGGCACAACGATTACGCGGGAAACCCTGAGCCAGATCGAGGTTGCAGAAGAGGGTCTTCGAGCACTTGGCTTTCGCGTGCTGCGCGTCCGTCATCACGACACCGTGGCAAGGCTTGAGTTGGGTGAAGCGGAATTCGCGCAAGCCTCCGGACCCTTACGTGAAAAGGTGATCCAGATTATCAAGTCCGCCGGCTATGCCTACGTCGCCCTCGACTTGCAAGGCTACCGCACCGGCGCCATGAACGAGACGCTCAAAGACAAATAATTTTGGTTCTTCACGGTTCCTCGGAAAAAGAGCTGTGGGTTTTAGCGCAAAAACCGCTAAGAAGAGCACAAATGCCTCGCCCGCCTCACGCTGAATACAGCACGGCGGAGCGGGCATTTGCGCAGAGCAGTATCAAAACACCATCAGCAAAAAACTTGTTTTTTGCTGAGTGTTATAGAGGTATTCTCGGGGCGGCTAGCCATTCCGCCGTGCTGTATCCAGCGCGAGGCGGATGAGTTAGCCGCCCTTATTTTTGCGGTTTTTGCGTTAAAGTCTCCTCAGCCCTAGCTGCGATTCAGACGCAAACTCGGGACTTTCTCCTCAGGCTGTAAGCTTGACATAAATGTCAGGTTTTGCTACAAAATTGTCCTTTAAGGCGGCCATTCCCTCTTATTGGGATGGTTTTTTGTTAGGCAGTAAAATCCGTGAACAAACGGATTGGTGACATGCGAAGGGAATACTGGAATCTTGGAATATGGGGAGAGAAATAGCCGCCAACTGTATTTCCCAACATTCCACCATTCCCATGTTCCTTCATTCCAGTAAAGTTAAGGGAGGGTATGTTATGTGTAGATGTAGCAGGGTAGGGTCGGTATTAACAATCATCTTAATGGCTGGTCTGATGACCGGATCTGCGCAGGCGGCAGAGGGGAATGCTCCCACGGAGCTGGCGCAATCCTCGAACACGCTCTTCATTCTCTTGGGCGCGGTGATGATCCTGGCGATGCATGGCGGCTTTGCCTTTTTGGAAGTCGGCTCGGTCCGTCGCAAGAATCAGGTGAATGCGCTCAACAAGATCATCTGCGAGTGGGGCTTTTCAACGTTGGTCTACTTCTTCATCGGCTATCCGCTCGCGCGCGGCATCTCCTTTTTGGTTCCTGTCCAGGATATGGCTGCGTCACACGGCTTTGAATATGTGAAGTTCTTCTTGCTGCTGGGGTTCGCCGCCTGTATTCCTGCGATTATCTCCGGGGGTGTGGCAGAGCGGTCGAAGTTCTGGACCAACTCAGTTGCGGGCGCGATCTTTGTCGGTCTCGTTTTATCCGTTAATTGAAGGGGCGCTCTGGGGCCGCTTCTCAAACATGTTAGCTGGTTCCACGGGCTGGTTGGCGACGACCTTCGGAGCGCCCTTCCACGATTTTGCAGGTTCCGTGGTGGTTCATGCGACCGGCGGCTGGCTGGCGCTTCCGGCTATTCTCTTGCTCGGTGCGCGTCTGAAACGGTATGATACCACCTTGATCAAGGTCAGCTCGATTCCCTTTCTTGCCTTGGGAAGTTGGACGCTGATTGTCGGCTGGTTCGGCTTCAATGTCATGAGCGCAGGTTCGCTTGAAGCAGTTTCCGGTCTGGTGGCCATCAACTCCCTGATGGCCATGGTGGGAGGGACCATGGCAGCGCTGTTCATCTCCAAGAACGATGCGGGGTTTGTGCACAATGGTGCGCTGGCCGGTCTTGTGGCGGTTTGCGCAGGTTCCGATCTGTATCATCCGGTGAGTGCAGCAGTGGTCGGTGCGATCGCGGGTGGCATCTTTGTGACGCTCTTCGAGGCGGAGACTGGCAAGTGGCGTGTGGATGATGTGTTGGGCGTCTGGCCCTTGCACGGCGTCTGCGGTGCCTGGGGTGGAATTGCAGCAGGTATCTTCGGACAGAAGGCGCTCGGCGGATTGGGCGGTGTCTCCTTTCTCTCGCAGTTGATTGTGACGGTTGGTGTCATCGGCTTCTGCCTGTTGGCTAGCTGGCTTGTGTATGGTCTTATGAAGCGTACGGTCGGCATTCGTCTCACGCCTTATGAAGAGCTCAGGGGCTCGGATCTCTCGATTCATAAGATTGAAGCCTGTCCGGAAGAGTCCATGTAAACGTGTAATCTGTCAAAGGAGAATAGACTATGAAAATGATTGTTGCGATTATTCAGCCTGAGAAACTTGACGATGTGAAAGAGGCGCTCTTCCATGCCGAGGTCTTTAAAATGACAGTCAGCCGCGTTAAGGGGTGTGGACAGCAAGGCGGTTACACGGAGCATTACCGCGGACAGATCCGTTCTGTCAACCTGCTCGAAAAGGTGAAGCTGGAAATCGCGGTGAACGATAATTTCGTCAAGCCCACGATTAACGCGATCATCAAGGCTGCGAAGACAGGCAAGATCGGCGACGGCAAGATCTTTGTGATGCCACTCGAAGAGTGCATCCGCATCCGTACCGACGAAGAGGGCCCCGCCGCCATCGGTTAAGGCCTTGAGCCAAGCTATAGCTGAACAGGCATACCAGTCCGATAGCAGGTCTGTGCAGCAAAGATGATGTTGTGCGTAAGTACGGCGTCATCTAGGTTGCAGTGTGACTCATTGTCCGTCAGGATACAGTCGACGAGATGGTTGATCTCCGCTTGGAAGGGGTGGTGCTTGACATCCGAACTTTCCGGTCCGATATCTGTCAGCGTTTGCCACTCTTTTGATTTCTGGGGACACAAGATTTGGTGATCCTTGACTGTTCCTCGATCGCCAAAGATTCGCACGGGGAAGGCGTAAGATTGGATGCATTCAAAGTCCACGCACACACGTCCCAAAACTCCGTTAGAGAATTTGACAAGGATCATCTCCAGCCCCGGATACTCCAAGGGCAACCCGTCGTGCCAGTCACCCGTGTAGGGGTTGTACTGTTCCGTCTTTCCAAGTCGTTTCCCGCCACTGTAGGCAAAAACTTCGACAGGTATCGCCGCCTCGAACTCCCCCGCACCGGCGAACCAGCGCAGCGCATCCACGGCATGGCAGCCAGCCACGAGCATGGCGCTTCCGCCCCGCTCTTTTGTCCGTCCCGTGGTGTAACCGCCCCACCAATCGCTCTGATAACTTTGATAATCGGTTTCGACGCGATAGAGTGCGCCGAAGGCTCCTTCAGCGGAAAGTTTCTTGATGTGCTGGAAAAGCGGATTCCAGCGTAGGACGAAGCCGGCTACTGTCTTGACGCGTGCAGCATGCACAGCTTCCTGCATGGCGCGGAGTTCGCTGGGTGTCTGAGCGACTGGTTTCTCAATGAGGATATGCTTACCCGCGCGCGCGGCGTCAATGGTTTGCTGCGCATGAAACTCCTGTGGCGTACCGATCGAGACGATATCAACCCCAGGCATTTTCAATGCCTGCTCATAGTTATCGAAGCACGGCACGTCAAGTCCGGCAGTCGTTGCGCATTTCTGCGCATTGCACAAGGGAACGCCGCAGATGCCGACGATTTCCGTATGCGGGTTATTTTTAAATGCGGCAACATGCTGGGAAGAGACCCAGCCGCCACCTACGATCAATACGCCTAGTTTTTTGCTCATGTATTCACCTGCCGATAATGTATTGTTCATTTTACTTGAAAAGCAACCAGAAAACCAGTGTGACCGCCAGTATGATCACGCAAGGGACAACGAAAATCTTTGACCACTGAAAGTCTTCTTCTTTCTTGAAACGATCCATGACGCTGCCCGCTAACTGTGTGCCGAGAAAGAGGCCTATGCCAGTGGTCGCAGCGAAGATGAGGGCCTGCATAGAACTGCGCATCTCCGGGCTGGCCAACGTGTTGGCCAGCATCTGTCCGGCAATGATGAAGAAGACGTAGGCCAGTCCATGCAACGACTGGGCGATGACCATCAACCAACGCGGACGAGCCAGCGCGTAGAGACCATACATGAGCGACCAACACGTTGCGCCGATGAGCAAGGTATTTTTGAAGCCGAACTGGGTCGTAAAAAGACCCAGTGCAACGAACGTGGCGACGGTTTGCACAGCCTGTGCAAGCGCCATGGTTGCGGGGATGTTCCGGTTGGAGATGCCAATGCTCTGCAAGAACGGCGCAGTCCCCAGGAAGTAAAACTGCATCATGCCTGCAACGGCCATGGATACGACAACAAAGATCAGGAAGTTGCTTTGTTTGAGCATGGAGAGGGCATCCAGAATGGGGGCCGTCCCCTGATTCGCGGGCGGGGTAGAGGGAAGGAAGAAACAGAATCCCGCCATCACGAGTGATAAGGCGGCGCCCAGATAGAGGCAGTCCACGCCTTTGTCACCCGTCTTAAACTTCCAACGCCAGCCTGTCAACCCATACCCCACTAAAGCCCAGGCGATCGGCGCCCACATGAAGACATGTCCGACATTGATGCCTGTGCCCTCTGTCACATGCGTGAACATCAGGGCGTTGACGAGCGGGAGTGTTGCGGCATAGCAGAACGCATAACCGAGCATGACGGCCATGAGCCGACCAAAGGTGTGCTGACGCGCTGCGAGGAAGAGCAATACCGCGCCGGCCAAGTGACACACGGCCAGAATTGTCTCCGTGTTGACGTACTTGTCGGCAAGTTGACCTGAGAGCAACGGCGCAACAATACAGGCCAAGGGCAGCGTTCCGTAGATCCAACCGGTCTGCTTGCCGTTGAACTTGAGTGGGCCGAGCAGACGAGAGGCCAGAACGGGCGACCACGCACCCCAGATTGCATATTGTAACCCCATCATGATGCTGAGCATGATATAGAGAGATACGTTCATGATGCTCTTCCTTTATTTCTTTCTAAGTTGCCCCTTCGTTTGTTCCCGGATGCACTGGGGATCGCTCCTTACACCTGCCACGGGGCGCGCATGGAGCAGCGCAGTAGGCCGTTGGCGGTGTCGTCATTGATGAATTGTTCGGTGGCCGGGTTCCATTGCAACTTGCGCCCGAGTTGGCAGGCGATGCCGCCGAGGAGCGCCGTGCTGGTGGCACGGTGGGCGATTTCGGGCGATGTGATCGTTTCCGCGCGTGTCTTGACGCAATCGACGAAATTCTGCGCATGGTTGCTTGTCTGGTAGAGATGCACCTCGTTCGGACCGATGACCTCGCGCAAGAGCGACTTGGGCGTTGCGTCAATTTCGCCGCGCGTGAAGACCGTACCCTTCTCGCCGACAAAGGTTACGCCATGTGGATTGACATCAGTATTGGTCACCACAATGCGTACGCCATTTGAATATTCATAGATGAGCTTGTAAGTGGTCACGGTATCGAAAAGTCCTTCTTTCGGATAGACGCCCTGTCCCTCGATCGTGACTGGTCCGCTACGATCCATGCCGATCGCCCATTGGGCGATGTCGAGATCGTGAATGGCAAACCCGGCGATCCACCCAGCCTTGCTGTAATCGGAGAGGAAGTACCAGCCCGGCAGTTTGATGGTCGGATCTACGAAGACACGGGAGTGTGTGAATGGTTTGTAAGGTGCGGGACCGAGCCAGAGATTGTAGTCCAATCCTTTCGGCACAGGTTGTTCGGGATGCAACCCCGTGGCGTGCCCGGCCGGGGAACCGATCCTGATCTCCTTGATCTTCCCGATCCGTCCATTCCGGACCAGCTCACAGGCGCGACGCGTGCCAGACATGGAGTGCAACTGCGTGCCATGTTGGAAGACCGCGCCGTATTGCGTGGCCGTATTGACGAGTGCGCGGCCTTCTTGAATCGTGTTGCAAAGCGGTTTTTCACAGTAGACATCTTTGCCTGCCTTCATTGCAGCAATCGACATCGGGACGTGCCAGTGATCTGGGGTCGCAATCGCGACCGTGTCAATGTCAGGACGCGCAAGGAGTTCACGGAAATCGATGAAGGCGTCTTGGGGTTGAAGATTGAGATTCTTTCGATAGTTTTCACGATTGGGTTCCCAGACGTCGCAAACGGCAACGCCCTGAATCTCTTTGCAGTTTCTAAATGCGCCCCAGACAGCGCCCATGCGGGCTCCGACCCCGATGAGTCCCATGGTGATGCGGTTGCTTGGGGCAATAGCGCCATCAAGTCCTAATGCACTTCCTGGAATAATAATGGGCGCGGTTGCCGTGGCGAGTATGCCTTGTAAAAAATGACGGCGCTTCATTGTGAGTTGTTTCATGTTTTCCTCCTTATTGCGCTTCTCCGTAGATGCTGAGTTCTGAAATGTGCATGCCTGGATTGTCACTGTTCTTGAGCATGGTCACACGTACATACCGAGCCGTGACTTGCTTGAAATCGCATGTCACACCCTCCTTTGTGGCGGGCGTTGTGTTCTGACTCATGTCGCCTACGCACGTCCACTGTTTTTCATCGGATGAACCTTCGACACGGAACTGATAATACCGTTTGCCATCCGCAAAATTCACAATTTTTATGCGTGAAACAGGTGTCGGTGTTTCCAAGTCGACTTGTATCCACGACGGTGAAAACGCGCAACTCCAAAAGGTGTCAGGATTGCCATCAATGGCAAGTTCCGGCTTCAAGTTGTCTTGGCAGGGATGGGAGGAGGTGATGGGCTTACCGGTTGCGAGATTCTTTGTTCCGAGGAGCTTGAGCTGTTGCTCAATCTCCGTCTTGATGGAGGTTGTCAGGAACTCAGAGAGATGAACCCTCGGATTTTGTTGCCGCTTACAGATCGCGATGACGGCTTGAGCAAAGTTGTCCTTGAGCTCGGGCTTTTCGAGGAGAAGCTTTCGCAGTTGTGGAAGGTCCTCTGTTGTTGCTTGGTTCTTAATGGTGGTCAAGGCGATTTCGGATTTTTTTATGTCAGATCCTGCAACCACGTCAAGGAGGAAAGCGATGCAGCCGGAATCCATGCGTGCAGCAAGTGCTTTTACGGCACAAGTTGATTGCGGTGTATCTTTTTCGCGTGCGGCTCTCTTTAAGGCCTTTATCGCGGAGTCGCCTTGCATTTGTTGCAGGGTGGACTCGGTTTCTTTTGCTAGGGGACCGCCTTCCGCAGCAATAGTCAAGAGTTCAGGTATGGCTGTGGCTGTTCCCATTTTTCGTAAGGCAACGACGGCAGCCAGTTTTAGCTCGTTATCTGGAGACGTAAGGCAAGCAAGGACTTCTGGTTCTGCCGAGCTGATATTCCGCTTCGCCCAGAGCGCGAGAATGGCGAGTTGGGTTTCTTTGGGGAAGGACCTGAAAGACGTGCGCAGATTTTCGCATGTGGATTTTTCGAGTAACCCCAAGGCTGTAATGGCTGCGTGACGAAGGTGACGATCTTTATCATGCAGTGCCTGCACGACGTCCTTTGACATCTCGTCGGGATTCACGGCGGTCAGCCCGACGAGTGCTGCTGCGCGATAGTGGGAGGCCGCCGTGGCATCGCTGTACACGGATGCATAAAGAGCCTTTGCCTTTTTAGGGTTCTTCGCCTGCTGAAGGGTGGCATTGGCGAGTTTGGCTTCGAGGATGCGAAGGGCTGTGTTGGTTGCTGGCTTCAGAGACAACAGCGCATCTGCAGCAGCGGCGTCTTGAAGTTTGGAAAGCGCTATCAACGCGGCGGAGCTTGATTGGCTGTCAGGATTGTTCACATAGTTCACGAGTGTTGGAAGCGCGCTCTGAGCTTGGCTTAATCCAACAGCGTGGAGCAGTGTGGCGCGTCGTTCGGTGTCAAGCGTCGGGAGGGTTTGGAGCAGGGCTGTGATGCCCTGTTCGCCTGGCAGCGCGAGTAACACGTCGCAGGCCTCCATCCACCCCTCCTCGTTGAGATAGGGGGTGACCGTCGGGATGGCGGCGGGACTGCCCACGACCAGGAGTTGGCGGCAAGCCCAGCGCTTGAAATCGTGTGACGGCGCACCAGCAAGCACTTTCAATAGACGCTGTTCAACCGCCAGATGTTGATCAGGGAGGATCTTTTTGATGCTCTCTTCAAAGGCTGTCAATGTAAGGCGGCTCTCCCCCAGCTTGTATTGGACGAGGGACGCAAGCGGGTCTGTGGAGTCTTGGACATACGTGGAGAAGAGCGTGGCGGGGTCTTTCATGAGGCCTGTTCCGCTTCGGATGATGATGCGGTAAGCTAAGTCAAGCGGCTTGCCGGGCGTCAGCTCAAAGGTCATGCCCTTTAAGGGAAAGGTCGGCTGGAGCCAGTTCAGATTGGGGTAGTCCTGCCAGTCGCAAGGATAGAGGGGATTGGTCGGCTTCTGAAGCAGGAAGACACCGACAGGCTCCTTGCCGTCGAGCGGAATGCCGACAAGCTCTGCCCAGGTCTCTTGCGGAAAGAGGGCGGCATTGCCGATATGCTTGGTGATCTGTTGATCCTTGCGGCTGGACATCCGTACATTGAAGCCCCCGTACGCGCTTTGCTGCCGACGAGCAATGGTCACAGCAGGTTTAAGTCCTTCCAGCCGGAATTGGAAATCGATGCTGCGCAAGCCATCCTTGGCTGGCGTGACAGAGATGGTGGCCAGTTCCCTCACGATCTCTTCTGTGTCACCACATTTCCAGACATGCTCGGTCTCGATGATGGCGCTATCCTTGGATGCTTCCTGCCGAATCATGCGAACCGGGCGGGCAAAGACACCCTGCAAGGCATGCAGGT
>CAIZQW010000077.1 GCA_903935195.1 uncultured bacterium | reverse complement strand
CGGAAGCCAGGCGTTCCCTCTAACAGCCGACCCAAGGTCTCACGGATCCCTTGGTCGTCTTCAACAATCGCAACGGTGATCACTTCCATTTTTTGCTCCTTGTTCATAGCGGGATCGAAAATGCGACGCGGCTGCCGCCCTCCGGCCGGTTTTCAAAACGGATCTCTCCGCCCAAGCGTCTCAGCCGTTCCGACATGTTTTCCAGCCCGTTCCCGCGCTCGACCGTGGCAGCGTCGAACCCCCTCCCGTCGTCCTCGACGCTGAGCGTCAGACGCCCGCGTTCGAACGAGAGGCTGAGCCAGGCCGTCGTGGCCTGGGCGTGCTTGGCCACGTTGTTCAACGCCTCTTTGACAACCATGAACACGTCGTGACGCACGGCGCTCGAAAGCACGACAGCGGGCAGGAGGGCCGGCACGTTCAGCCTGCAGCGCACAGCGGTCCCGCCTAAATATTCCTCCGCGTACTGGCAGAGGTACGTGGCCAGATTATCAAGCGTGTCGTTCGTGGGCTCGACCGCCCACACCACTTCGTCTAAAGATGTCGTGACCTCACGGACCGCGCTGGAAATTTCACCGATATGCTCAGCCGCCTTGCGCGGATCGCTCAAGTCGCGCTCGGTCAGCGAACTCAACAAGGAAATTTTGGTGAGGCGCGCGCCCAGATCATCGTGAATGTCCCGCGCGATCCGCGCCCGCTCGGTCTCCAGCGCGTGCCGCTGCCGCAACTGTTCCAGCTTGTGCCGCATGCGGCGCACCACGACGGCGCGCACGGCACCAATGACCATTGCAACCGTCAACACCCCTGCCAAAGCGAGAAACCAACCGGTCTGCCAGAAATACGGTACGATCCGCAAGGGCAGAGACGTGCCCTGCCGGTTCCAGACGCCGTCGTTGTTGCAGGCGATAACCTCGAAGCAATACTCGCCTGGCGGCAGCTTGGCATAGCGGGCCACGCGGTTGTCGTTGGCCTCAACCCAAGCCGGATCCAGCCCGACGAGGCGATGCCTGAAGCGGACTTTTTCCGGAGCGGTGAAACTCAGCGCCGTGTATCGGATTTCAACGCGATTCTGACCGGGACGGACCTCCAGTCGGGACGCAGACCGCCAGTCGGCACCCGCCGTCAGTACCTGTTCGTCATCCACCCACACCCCTTCGACGACCACGGGGGGAGGCAGGTCATTGAACAGTCGTCCTTGTGTGACGGCATTGGACGCTCCTGTTTTGGCCATCATGGAGGGATCGATCCGTACCGCGCCTTTGACCGTCGAGAACCAGAGCGAGCCGTCCCTCGCCTTCAAGCCTGCCGGCTGGTAGCCGCCCGTACACTCCAAGCTCTGCATCCCCTCCGACTTGCCGTAGGCGATGCCTTCAACCGACGTGCGCCGTCCTGCCGCGAACGACTCGAACAGCTGTTTACTCAACCGGAAGATACCGCGGTTCGAGCCGATCCAGAGGTAGCCGAAGTCGTCTTCCAGAATTTGAGAGATCACATCGTCGTCCAAACCCTGGCGCGTGGTCACTGTATGGAACCAGCCGTCCTTCATGCGCGTCAGTCCGCTACCGCCGCTGCCGATCCACAGGGCGCCCTCCTTGTCCACCAGCAATGTGCGGATGAAATCACTGCCCCACCCTTCGCGACGGCAATAGTAGGAGAAACGCCCATCCGCATACCGATACAGCCCCATGCCGTTTGACCCGATCCAGATATCGCCGTCGCGGTCCTGAACGATGGCCGTGATGTTCCGCGCCGGGAACCCCTCCTTGACGCCGAAATTCACAAACCGTCCGTCCTGATAGAGAAACAGGCCATCCGCATACGTACCGATCCAGAGCCGGCCGTCACGATCTTCAAGCAGCGAAAGGATCGCCGGATTCGGCAGGCCTTGGCTACGACCGAACAATTGTGTCTCCCCGTTCTTCCACTGGAACAGTCCTTCTCCAGAGGTACCCACCCAGAGACTGCCGTCCCGTGCCCGCAGCAACGGGCCGATGGTGGCGTTCCGATGCAACGGCCCGGACGCGGGCCACGGGACCGGCGGCGCGCCCTGACGCCACTGGCTGATGCCTCCTCCGGAAGCACTTAGCCAGAGACCGCCTGCTCCGTCTTCGGCCATGGACAAGATGAATTCATTGGGCAATCCATCGCGGGCATCCAGCGTCAACAACCTGCGCGGCTTTAACTGCACCAACCCCCCTCCATCCGTGCCCACCCATAGATTCTTTTCGCGGTCCTCGAAGAGACAACGCACCGGATGCCGCCCCGCTTCACTGGGAGAAGGGATGTTTGCCCAGTGCCCGTTCCTGAAACACAAAAGGCCGCCCTCCTGCGTTCCGGCCCAGAGCTGCCCGTCCGACAGCCGCTTGACGACCCCGACGGAGGCGGTCGGCAACGCCACGTCCCGCAACGCCTCCTCAAGGGGCGCCTCAGACGCGACGACCGGGAGAAACGCGCCGCGCCGCCAGACGCACATCCCCGCTTGTGTGCGGATCCAGATCCGCCCGGAGGCATCCTCCTGCAGGCCTTGTACGATGTTGCTGGGTAGACCATCCCAAGTCGTCAGCGTCACAAACCGACCGAGATGCAGGCGCGTTACGCCGCCGCCCTCCGTACCAATCCAGAGTCCGCCCTCCCGGTCCTCCACGAGCGCGAGAATACGGTTACTCTTCAGTTCCGAGGTGTTGTGCGCACCGAAAACCACAAACCGGATGCCGTCAAAACGGGCCACGCCGTTCAGTGTGCCGAGCCACAGATAGCCGTCCCGGGTCTGCGTGATACAGGTTACTGTATTCTGCGGAAGGCCATCTTCCGCAGACCAGG
>CAIZQW010000076.1 GCA_903935195.1 uncultured bacterium | reverse complement strand
GATCGATATTCACGGCAATCTGCGCGCCTGTTTGAATAGGGAGGCTCCCCTGCGTGTGATGATCGAGGGTCATTGCGACGAGATCGGTTTTATTGTCCAGCATATCGATGATGATGGCTTCCTCTATGTTTCAGCCCTGGGTGGCGTGACGGTGCCGACCGTCTTAAGCGAACGCATCATTATCCAAGGCAAGAACGGACCTGTGAACGGTGTCTTTGGTGGACGCCCGATCCATTTGATGTCCCCGAAGGAACGCGAAAACTGCGCGCCCAAGGAGTTGACCGATATCTTTGTGGATATTGGCGCCACGAACCGTGAAGATGCGCTGAAGCGGGTCTCGCTGGGGGATTGCGCGGTTGTGGACTCCGGCTGGCGGCCGTTGGGAAATGATCGCGTGGCGTGCCGCGGCTTTGATAATCGCGTAGGCGCCTTCATCGTGACCGAGGTCATGAAACGGCTTGTGAATCAGAAATTGAATGTTGCATTGCACATGGTCGCCAGTGTCCAGGAGGAAGTCGGGTTGATCGGAGGTTATACCAGCGCGTATGATATCAATCCGCAGATCGGCCTCTGCGTAGATGTGACCTTTGCCTCAGATGCTCAGAAAGAGGACAAGAAGAGCGTCGGTGATATCCGCCTGGGCAAAGGTCCAGTGGTTGGCTGCGGGCCGACCTACCACAAAGGTGTGCGCGAATTGATTATCGGTGAGGCGGAGAAGATGAAGATGGAGACACAGATCCAAGTGCGCAGTCGTGGAACAGGCACGTGTGCATTTGCCATGCGCATGACACGTTCCGGCGCGGCAGTTGCGCAGTTCAGCATTCCGCTACGCTACATGCATAGCCCGATCGAAACCCTCAGCCTCTCCGATGTCGAGAAGACCATTGACCTGATGGCCGCAACCATCCTCGCCATCCCGGCAGATATGAATTTGCATCCCGTGCAACCGTAGAAGAATGGAATAGTGGAATGTTGGAATACTGGAATAGTGGTAGAGAAACAAGCCTAAAGGTACTGGGAGAACGGGCATCTTGCCTGTTCGCTGAATGCACAGGCAGGATGCCTGTGCTCCCAGTATGGGCGCGTCCCTCCAGGGAAACCATTCCATCATTCCACCATTCCCGTATTCCATCATTCCAGTTTTTAATAAGGCAATAAGGCAATTCCAAATGAGCGATTATAATTTCACAACTATTGAGAAGAAGTGGCAGCACTACTGGGAGACGAAGAAGACGTTCAAGGTCAATGACTTTGACACGGCAAAGCCCAAGTTCTACTGCCTCGACATGTTTCCCTATCCCAGCGGCGCTGGCCTGCATGTCGGCCATCCCGAAGGCTATACCGCCACAGATATTCTCTGCCGTTATAAGCGCATGAGGGGTTTTAATGTGTTGCATCCGATGGGCTGGGACGCCTTCGGTCTGCCTGCTGAGCAATACGCAGTTGAGACCGGCACGCATCCCTCGATCACTACGGAGAAGAACATCAATCGCTTCCGTGAACAGATTAAGGCGCTCGGGTTCAGCTACGACTGGGACCGCGAAGTCAACACCACGGACGAGAAGTACTACAAGTGGACGCAGTGGATCTTTGAGCAGCTTCACAAAAAGGGGTTGGCCTATATCGCCGAGGTGGCTGTGAACTGGTGTCCGGCTCTGGGGACGGTCCTGGCGAACGAAGAGGTTATTGACGGCAAGAGCGAACGCGGCAACCATCCAGTCATTCGCAAGCCCATGCGCCAATGGATGCTCAAGATCACCGAATATGCG
>CAIZQW010000075.1 GCA_903935195.1 uncultured bacterium | reverse complement strand
GTGCATGAACCAATACATCTGCAGCGCTTCCCGGAAGGTGCGCGGGGCATTCTCTGGAACCCAGCGACAGGTCGCAGCGATCTGGTCGAGCTCAGCCTTGCGTTGCGGATTCTGCTCGGAGAGGGCCATCTGTTCTGCCAGTTCAGCATGCCGTCTTGCAAAGGTCAATACCGCATCGCAGGCGATCGACATCGCCTTCAGCTCTTCACGCTTCGGCACTGCCTCTGAGTCGGTGATGAAATCCAAGGCTGCGATGGTCTCCGCAATATCCTGCTTAAAGCCAGCGAGTCCCTTCTTATAAAACTTACCGTCTAAGGTCGTATGTCCGGGGGCCCGTTGCTCCATAAATTCCGTGAAGAGTCCAGCGCCATAGGCCTCGCGCCACTCTTTCGGAAGCCCCTCAAAGATCTTGTCGCGCATGGTCCGTCCGCGCCAGAAGGGAATGACTTTCTCCCGGTAGGTTTTCCGGTCTTCTTCCGTCGTCCGGTAACTCGTCATGGGACGTGACCCAAGGATGCGAATATCCTCCTCGCTATGACAGTTCAATTCAGGATACGTGGAAACAGCCTTCGGATAGGGGCCGCGTTCCGCGACAATCAGCTCCCCGTCGCCAAGAAAGAGGGTCTGCTTGGAGTAGAGATACTCAAAGGCCTTTGCCCGCATCACCGGCGTTGAAAACTTGCCGATATTCTCCTGATAAAACTCGGTGATCAGAACCGCGCGTTCGGTTGACAGGGTGGGAACCGCATCAAAGCTGGCCTGCCGTAGTTTTGCAACACGTTCATTCATGGTCATCTCCTCCTACACTCGTTACGTCACCGCTCAAAATCCTTCTATCAGCAAAATCAGATCGAAGCCTCAAGGCCACTCGCCTTGAAGCATGCGACTAACTCTGCCATACGCTCCGCTGTCGGATCCTCTGTTGGCGGCAACTTACAGGGAATACCAAACCGCTCATACTTCGCCATCGCCACTTGATGGTGTGGCAGAAGGCGTACAAGCGGAGCCCTCCGAAGCTTCAACAAAAAGCGAATGGTTCCCTCGATATTTTCACGTGTATCCGTGATCCCAGGGATAATCGGCATTCGTATCTCAATAGATTTATCAGTATCGCATAATTTCGTGAGGTTTTCAAGGATTCCAGTGTTCGAGACCCCTGTAAATTGGCGATGGGCCTGCTCATCAATCAGCTTCAAGTCGAACAGGAAGAGATCAGCCCATTTAGCAATCTCAAGAATATGCGCCAACGGGGCATATCCGCTCGTATCCACGGCCGTATGGAGGCGCTCCTCTTTACAGCGTTGCAAGAGAGCCTTTAAGAAGTCGAACTGCATGAAAGGCTCACCCCCAGAGAAGGTAACCCCTCCGCCCGACTCATCAAAGGTGAAACAATCACGTAAAATGCGCTTCATCACGATCTCGGCCGAGACCACCTCGCCGACCGCTTTGCGCGCCTCGGCAGGACAGTCCATCTTGACACACCCTTCACAAGCCAAACAGAGCTCCGCTTTGTACAAGAGATGAATGTTCGGGGAGATGCTCTCCGGATTATGGCACCAGACGCACCGCAGGGGACACCCCTTAAAGAAGACGGTTGTCCGGATCCCGGGTCCATCATGGAGCGAGAATCTCCGAATATCAAAAATTATACCCTTCATGAAAAACGGTGCCCTTTTAGTTAAAAATGGTTATTAGAATACCCTTCCCGTGAACATCCGTCAAGCGAGGTTTCTTTGGGAGCGCACTTGCAACCTTCGCGTTCGCGCTCCCTGTACACCCTTCATGCGCGGGGCCTCTTGAAAAACAGCAGCGTCCGTTGATTGCGTCGGAACGCCGCCGGCGAGTCACCGATCACTTTCTTAAACACGCGACTGAAGTAGGCCCGGTTCGGAAAACCGGTCTGCTCGGCAATAAAATCAATGCTCTCGTCCGTCTGCAGAAGCCGATGGGAGGCTTCGCGGATACGGGTTTCGGCGACGAACCGCGCAGGTGTGCAACTGTAGTGCTGTTTGAACAGGCGTTCAAAACCGGTCACGCTCATCCCCGCTTCGCGGGCTAGGATATCATTGGAGAGCGCCCCCTGGATATGCGCCTCGATGAAGGGCTTGATACGGACAAGGTTTGCGGGCAACGGAGGACGCCACTTCACTTCCGGACGGGCCAGGACAACCTGCAGCAGGGCCAGACTGTTGCGGTAGATAGCATCGCTTGGCTCCCAGTTGTCATTGGCCGCCAGCAACGCTTTCAAGTCCCTGAGCAAACAGAGTTCCGTATCGCGTGGCGTGAGAACAACAGGAATCTCCATCTCCGGGTGCAACGAACGTGTGCAGTTGAAGGACATCCAGAGGGTGGGCACCGGATTCTCCCCCAGGCAGTGAAAATGACAGTGGTCAGGAATGAGCATGATGTTGTCCGGGGTCAATTCGAAAATTTCCTCATTGAACACGACACAATGACCTGGGACGCTGTTGTAATAGAGTCGCCAGAACGGACTGAAGACGCTGGGGAAATTCCACGCCTGGTTGTCGGGCAAATAGCCACATTCATGGAGGAGAATCCCCGAAGGACCCGGATCAACCCCCAGCGGAAAGTATTCGACACCGACACCTGAAAAGGGACGCTCATAAGCGCCCCGGTTGACCCGTCCTTTTACAGAATAAGACATAAACTAACTCCAGAATTCTTTTCAGTGTACACCTGCACACCGACAAAAACAAGCCTCAGAATAAAAACACCCGTGAACGTGCGTTACGCATAATGCGGAATAAGACACAAATAATCCATGATTGGACATAGACCTGTATTCAGTTTTTTAGTATCGTACAAGCTGTTTAGCAGATTGATCAGCTGGCTTAGAAACACTAACATACGGAGTAGCACATTGAAAACACTCAGAACGCTTCGCCCCTATATGGCGACTCTCTTCCTGGCAGCCTGCGCCTCAACCCTGGGGGCGTTGACCGTCCTGAGCGCGCAGTCGCGGGCAGGGCTCGCCGAGCCGCCTTACCCCGAGGCGTTGGATGCAGCAGCGGTTGTTGAGTCGAAGATCGAGGATCTCAGACGCGAAGCTTTGCTGGTCGGCAACGGCGACCTCAACGGCCTGTTTTACGAGCGTAGAGGCGCGCTCTGTTTGCGTATTTCAAAAAACGACATCTGGGATGCACGGGTGGACACGTCACAAGACCCGCCGATGGTGAAGGTGGATGTGCCGAACCATAAGTGGACCGGTGGCGGCACAAATCCGAGTTACAATAAACCCTATCCAACCCCGCGCACCGCCGCCATCGTCAATTTCGGCAAGCCTAACGCAAAAAAGCGCGTGGCCAAACTCGATCTGCGTCGCGCCGTCGCGACAGTAGGCGATACGACCGTACGTGCGTTGTCTGACCGGCACGTGTTCCTGATTGAGACCGAAGAGGAGGTTTCGCTCGAAGAGATCAAAGCCAGTTACTTGCCGGCATCGGAACTCGGCGCGACCGATGGCGTGAAATGGCTGCACATGAAGATGCCGGGCGATGTGGATTATGCTGGCATGGAATACGCCGTCGCGGTTGCCGGTAGCGGCAAACAAAAAGCCGTGGCCCTGATCACGTCATGGGACACAAAGGATAATGTGCGTGATGCGGCGATTGCACTCGCACGCAAAACGGTGAACGAAGATGACGGCAAGTTAATCGCCCAGCATGAGGCGGAGTGGACGAAGTTTTGGGGAGCGAGCGGGGTGGCGCTGGATGATCCGGAGTTTCAGGTGTGGTGGTATCGGATGGTTTACTGGTTGCGGTGTTCGATCAAGCCGGGGGCGATGCCCGTCCCGCTGTTCACCCCTTCGTCAGCGGATGCGCCACCGTGGCATGGCGATTATCACCACAACTACAATGTATGGCAGCCGTTCTGGACGGCGTTTCCCATCAACCACCCAGAACTCGCCGAGCCGTGGGTTCGTTACATGAACGAGATGCTGCCGCGCCTGAAGTGGCTCGCCCAGACGACTTACGACTGCGAGGGCGCGTTTGTCGGGATTTCGTCGTTTGCCTTTGAGCCGGCTCCCGCGAAATCCAAAATGAAGTACAACCGGCAAGTTGCCATGTTGCCGTGGGGGTACACGCTGGGCATGATGGGCATGTCTGCGCAGATCTTGTGGTACAACCAACTCTATCAACCCGACCAGCGGCAACTCACGGAGAAACTCTATCCAGTCATTCGCGAGACGGCCCTATTCTATTGCTCGTTCGCTGAGAAATGCCTGCGCGATGGCAACGGCAAGGCGAAGTTCGGGCCGAGCTACAGTCCGGAACACGGCACGTTCGGCGTGGACAACGTGCCGTTCGATCTTGCGTACGCCCGTTACAGTATGAAGGCCGGGATCGCAGCCGCGGGGGAACTCGGACGCGATCCAGAGCTCGTGACGCGTTTTCGCAAGGCGCTGGATCTACTGCCGGATTATCCGACCGCTCAGGATGCCGAGGGCAAGCCGGTCGTTGTGGACTGGACTGGTTGCAAATTTCGCGAAATCAAGGAACACAACATCACCGTGCCCGTCGTGCCAGTGTTCCCGGGCGACCAGATCACCTGGTTCTCGTCGGAGCCAGAGAAGGAATTGTTCCGCAACACCATCCGCCAGACCCGGCATCGCGGGCTCAATTCGACGATCATGATGAGTGTGGCCAAGGCGCGCTTCTCAATGCCGGAAGCGCGTGATGATTTGCGTAATTATTACAAACCGCTTGCGCAGCCAAACGGGTTCTTCTTCGTGCCTGACTGCGGATTTTACCTCGTCGAAAGCGTCGGCATAGCTGCGGCCATCAGCGAATTCCTGCTGCAAAGCGTGGATAACATCATCCGCGTGTTTCCCTGCTGGCCGAAAGAGAAAGACGCGAGGTTCTCCAAGCTACGCGCCCAGGGCGGCTTTCTTGTCACAGCGGAGCAAAAAGCCGGCAAGATCGTGAAGCTGGAAATCATCTCGACCGTCGGAGGCAAGCTGCGGCTGTTGAATCCCTGGACCGGGAAGATCGACGAGCGCGAGACAAAGCAGGGCGAAAAAATTGTACTAAAATTATAAGGAGACAAGCTATGGGCATGTTTGAAACAACGGGCAAGGAACAGGTCACCACGGTTCGCTCACCGAACACCTTGAAGAAATTGGAGCGTCTTCGCAAGGCCCTGCGACACGAAGAGCCAGACCGCGTGCCAATCAGCGATTTCTTCTGGGGCGGCTTCATCCGGCGCTGGCGCCAGGAGCTGGGGTTGCCGGCAGACGCGAACCCCTATTATTACTATGACTTGGACTGGATCTGTACGGTGCCGAATATGGATCCCTGGATCCGGCCGTTCGAAACGCTTCAAGAGACACCTGAGGAGGTGACGGTCCGGACCGGCTTCGGCGCGATCATGCGCAAGGTCTATGACTTCCCCATGCCGGAGTTCATGAGCTTTGAGACCGACACGCTGGAGAAACTGGAGGAGGCGGTCAAGACGTTCGACCGACCGGATGACCCGCGCCGCTACTTCAGCGCAGGGGACAACCAGATTGCGGGCGTGGGTGACGGCTTTGAGCGCAACAGCCCGCCGTGGGTCGAGACCGTCAGCTCGCTCTGGCCCGACTTTCCCGTGTTCGGCAGCATCATCGAGGTCAACGAGTGCATGACCCGCCTGATCGGTCCGGAGAACCACATGTTTTGGGTCGGTCTGGAACCGGAGCGGATGGCCAAGGTGATCGCGACGGTCGGACGGTTCTATCTGGAGTGCGCCAAAGCCCAGATCGAGGCCGCAGCCGGCAAGCTCGACGGATTCGTCATCTGGGGTGATTTTGCGTACAAATGTGGCACGTTCATGAATCCGGAGTTCTGGCGGGAACATTACAAGCCCTGGGTCAAGGCGATCGCTGATCATGCCCATGCGCACGGGCTGATGGTCATCTACCATGGCTGCGGGAATGTGAATGCAGTGATCCAGGATTTCGCGGAGATGAAAATCGACGCCTATAATCCGTTGGAGGTGAAAGCCGGCATGGATGCGCTGGACTTGCGCAGACGTATCGGCCATACACTCGGCTTTTGCGGCAACAACGATATCCAGGTATGGGAGACAGGTGACGAGTCAGCGATCCGGCGCGAGGTCTTACGCAAGCTGAACGCGGCCAAGGGGGGCGGCTTCATCTTCCAGTCCGACCACTCCGTCGCAAGTAATGTATCCGGCAAGACCTACGACTTTATTGTGAAGCTGGTGCGTGAGTATGGACGCTATCCGCTCAACCTGGGCGCCTACAACGAAGAGGTGTGTGACCGCGTAGCGGCTACGGATACACAAGAAACATGAACGCTATTTCCGCAAACCCGTTTCTCGGCATTGCGCTCCATGCAATCGGGGCGACCTTCGCCGCCACCTGCTATACGCCGCAGAAGCGCGTGTCAGGCTGGTCGTGGCAGAGTTACTGGCTCACGCAGGCTGCCTTCTGCTGGCTCCTGCTGCCGTTGCTCGGCGCCTGGCTCACCATCCCGCAGCTGGCGGAGGTGCTGCGAGAGGCGCCTCGGGGCCCCATGCTGCTGGCGTTCGGCCTAGGCGCAGCCTACGGGATTGGCGGAACCGCCTTCGGCATCGCGATCCGGCACATTGGGTTTTCCCTGACCTACGCCATTGCCGTCGGCCTTTCTGCGGTACTGGGCACCCTGCTCCCGCAACTCGTCAAGGGGTCGCTCGGTGCCACACTCAGCAAGCCGGGGTCAGAATGGATCGTCGCGGGGATTGTGATCGGCGTACTCGGCATCTCAGCCGCGGGCTGGGCCGGCCGCCTGAAAGAGCGCGACCTCAGCGCGCAGCAGATGGACAACGAGTTCTCACTGGTCAAGGGGCTCTTGCTGTCGCTGCTGGCGGGCGTGCTCTCCGCGGTTTACGGCTTCTCGCTGGAAGCAGGCGAACCGATCGCGCAAGTCGCCAGCGCACACGGCGCAGGCGTCTGGAGCGGCAACGTGATCTACATCTTCTCTAACACAGGCGCGTTCGTCACGTCCTCGCTCTACTGCCTCTGGCTCCACGCGCGTCACGCAAGCTTCCGGGAACTGGTCGAACTGCCATCCGGCGCGGAACAGGCGAGCCTGCCGCTGAACTGGGCACTGGCAGCGCTGACCGGTCTCTTCTGGTACGGACAGTTCTTCTTCTACAACCTCGGCCACGTCCGCATGGGCCCCTACAAGTTCACAAGTTGGGCGATCCACATGATCATGCTGGTGCTGATCAGCAATCTGGTCGGCATCGTGTTACGCGAATGGCGGTCATGCCGCTCAACGACCCACCGGGTCCTGGCAGCAGCACTGGCTGTGCTGATCGCCGCCGTGCTACTACTGACCTACGGAAACTACATCGGCGACCTCGCCACGAAAGGATGAACCCATGAAACGTTACGGGACCGTGATTGAAGTGAAGGCGGACAAGCTGGACGAGTACAAGCGCCTGCATGCGGCAGTCTGGCCTGGCGTGCTCGCGCTGATCAAGACGTGCAACATTCGGAACTACTCGATCTATCTGCGCAAGATGCCAGATGGAAAATATTACCTCTTCAGTTACTTTGAATACGTGGGCAACGACTTTGCGAGTGACATGGACAAGATGGCGGCCGACCCTGAGACACAGCGCTGGTGGGCCGTCTGCATGCCCTGCCAGGAGCCCTTGTCAGATCGTACCCAGGGAGAGTGGTGGGCTGGGATGGAAGAGGTTTTTCATCAGGATTAATGCGAGACTCAGCCGATTTCCTGCTAGGACAAGGGAGGTGAGTTGTGGTACACTTCACCCATGTTTTTCAACTGTACACGCTCTCTCTTTTGCCTGTTTCTGCTGAACCCTTTGCTTGGGTTCTGTGCAGAGAATGCGTCTGCGACTTGGCTGAAGGGAGAAATAAAACCAGGGGTCGAAGTTCTCTTTTTTGATCAGGCAAAAGAGAATGACGCCCTCACCGCCCTCTCCATGGGACTCAGCCATCCATTTGCAGAAGCTTGGAGCCTCGACTTGACCGGTCTCGTCGTGCCCTACAATTATGGCAACACGGACTCGCAGTGTGGCTTAGGCTTTTCGATGGACGTGCTCTACCATCTCACACGTTTTGACCGACTGGACCCCTACTTGGCCTGTGGCGCGGGGTATTACCATGGGGAAGCGTCACTTGCCGGTCCCCGTGCTGGTATTGGAGTGCAGTATCACCTGACTGAACAGCTTTCCCTCCGTGTTGATGCGCGGACCATGCTCTCGGTTGAAGAAGGCGACATGCTCTATTCCCTGGGCGTCGGCATCTCTTACCGTTTTGGAACTGAGGCGCAACTGGATCCCAGCAAGAAGGTGCTCCCAGATGGACGCCTGGACTCGGACGGCGACGGCCTTGCGGACGAGGATGAGGCCATGAAGGGTACGGACCCCTTCAACCGCGATTCGGACCGCGATGGCCTTACGGACGGGGAGGAAGTCAAAATCTATTTAACTGATCCACTCAACCCGGACACGGATTTTGATGGTCTCTCAGATGGGGAGGAGGTCAAAAAGTGGAAGACCAACCCCCTCAAGCGTGACAGTGATAACGGCGGGGCCGATGACTGGCATGAGATCTTTATTGATAAGACTAACCCCCTAAATCCAGCCGATGACCTGTTTTTGATTGTCATTCCTGCCTCTTTTGATTATACTTTACACCCATTTACCCCCCCTGTTTCGGATGCTTTGGACCGCGTTGCTGAACTCCTGCTGTTGAATCCAAAAGCACAGGTGTGTATTGAGGCTCATAGTGACCGCAAAATGCGCGCGGATGAAAAGACGGCAAAAGCTTTAACAGAACAGTATGCTAAACAGGCGGCTAAGTATTTGAGCTTGAAAGGGATAGCTCCAATACGTTTGACTACAAAAGGTTTCGGGTTTGCCCGTCCGAGGGTTCAAGCGAATCTGGTACGTGGCAACCCTGAAAACCAGAGGTTTGAGATTTATTTCAAAGACCTTACCCAACGAAAAGTGACAGTGAAAGTTCAGAAAGAGATGCAGGGAGAGTAAGGAAAAACGGGACGACGAATTACAGCGATGAAACTCATTGAACGATACATCTTAACCTCCTTTTTGACAGCATTCTTCCTGGCTTGGATGGTTTTTTCCTTTGTTCTCACGATTGGCCTACTCGTCAAGATTGCGCAGTTGATCATGAGGGGCGTTCCCCTTTCAACGATTGGGACCTTCATGCTGATTGGTTTTCCGGGAACCTTAGCCTTTACCATCCCCCTCTCCTTACTCGTCAGTTCCCTGCTGATCTTCAGCCGACTCTCAGCAGACAGTGAAATATCCGCGATGCGGGCCTGTGGCATCAACTTGCTCAGCGTCATGAAGTACCCAATCCTTTTTGCCATTTTCTGCACCTTTCTCAGTGTCTTCATCAATAACGAAATTGTGCCGCGTTCAGCAGAGGCACGCAAGAAGCTCCGCAATTCGATCAGTGTCGAGGTCGGGCTCGACCTTTTGGAACCTGGAAAAATCATCTCTGATTTCCCCAAGGTGAAACTTTTTTTTGCAAAAAAACAGGGGAACTGGCTCTACGATATCCTTGCCTTTGACAACTCCAAACCAGGGCTCTCTCGTGAAATACGCGCTGAAAAAGCCCTTGTCTCCACAAATGGGACAGACATCATTCTCGACCTGCAGAATGTACGGGTCTCTCCCCTCGACATTGATAAACCCGGCACAGCAACCGCCTCCCGTTTCAGGCATGTCATTTCAAATGCTATTACCCAGAAAACATTTACCCGAAACATTAAAATGTTACGCTTTTTTGAGATACGGGACGCCATCGAAGCACTAAAAGCTAACAGAGACAACCTTCCCGAGGATATCCGACGTATTGAACTCTGTGAATATCGAACCCGCTATCAGCGGCGTTTTGTCGAGGCCTGCGCAGCATTCTGTTTCGTCCTTATCGGGATTCCACTCGGGATTAAGACCCAGCGGAAGGACTCTACTATCGGTATTGCCATCAGCATCGTCGTCTCACTCTCGTTTTATCTCTTCCTCATCTTAGGGGAATCCTTCCAAGAAACCCCGTGGATGTACCCCTACTACCTCATTTGGCTACCCGTAGTAGCCTGCATTGGACTAGCCACCTATCTCATTCCAAAAAATCTTTAGAAACACAAAAAGGAGAAAATCATGACGACTATTCATGCAACCGCAATTGTTGATCCTAAAGCTGAACTTGCTTCCGATGTTGAAATCGGACCGTATTCAATCATCGGCCCCGATGTTAAAATCGGCGCGGGAACAGTTGTTCAAGCGCACGCGTATATCAGCGGACACACCACCATCGGCAAGAAATGCCAAATATTTCCTTTTGCCTGCGTCGGTACAAAGACACAGGACTTAAAATTTATCGAAGGCACTATCACCCATGCCGAGGTTGGTGACGAAACCGTATTGCGTGAGTTTTCAACCGTCCACCTCGGGACCAAGCCTGGCGAGGTGACCCGTGTGGGTAGCAAATGCCTCATCATGGCTTACTGTCATGTCGCGCACGGTTGCCGAGTCGGCAACAGCGTCATCATGTCCAACCTCGCCACACTCGCAGGTGAAGTCACTGTTGAGGACTTCGCGATCATCGGCGGCATGGCGGGAATCCACCAGTTCTGCCGTATCGGTTCCCACGCCATGGTCGGCGGAGCAACCAAGGTTCGCCAGGATTGTCCCCCCTTCATGATTACCGAAAGCGTGAATGGTGAAACAAAGGTCATCGGACCTAATATCGTCGGACTCCAACGCCATGGTTTCGGCGCAGATGTCCGCTCATCAATGAAGGAGGCTTTCCGCCTTCTCTATCGTGAAGGATTGAATCGTGGACAGGCTCTTGAGCGCATCAAATATGAGATGGAACAGAGCCAGGAGATTCAAGCACTCATCCAGTTTTACGCAGACAGCCAACGTGGCGTGCATTAAGAACAAGGTAACTTTATGAACGGATTTGGGAATTTTACGGAACGCGCCCAACGCGCCTTTCGCTTGGCCATTGAAGAGGCTAAGCGTTTCAACCACCCCTACATCGGAACTGAACATTTACTGCTGGGCATCATCGCTCTGGGGGATGGGGTCGCGCTGGCTGTTCTCGAAGGCCTTGATGTCTCCTTAGAGGCTGTCCGACTGGCCGTGGAGCGTATGGCAGGTGTCGGAGGCGCAACAACCACCAAGGGCGAACTTCCGCTTACCCCGCGGACAAAGAAGGTCCTTCATCTCGCCATGGCGGAGGCGCAAGCCATGAAGCAACCCGCCGCAGGCACCGAGCATATTCTCTTGGCGATCTTACGCGAAGGGGAAGGCGTCGCAGCACAAGTGCTCGACTCGCTGAATGTCAAGGCTGAAGCAGTCATTGAAGGCATACAGAAAGTACTAAATCTCGACGACAACGCCATCAAGCCCATCTCCGCCACACCTGAGGAAGAGGGCACGCCCACAGGTGCTCCCGAAGAGGTGTCAGAAGATGGACAGAAACGGGAAAAGAAGAGTAAGACTCCCGCACTCAACGCCTTTGGACGCGACCTCACGGAACTCGCACGTAAAGGCGAGTTAGATCCGGTGATCGGACGTCGGAGCGAGCTTGAGCGAGTGATTCAGATCCTCAGTCGTCGCTCCAAGAACAATGCCGTGCTTCTCGGTGAAGCGGGTGTGGGTAAAACCGCTGTGGTGGAAGGTCTCGCACGCGCCATTGTGGCTGGCGAGGTCCCTGAACGCATGCGCAACAAGCGGGTTGTCGCACTCGATATGGCACTATTGGTCGCTGGTACACAATACCGGGGACAGTTCGAAGAACGTCTCAAAAAGGTGATTGATGAAGTGCATCGCGAAAAGAATGTTGTGCTCTTCCTCGATGAGTTACATACGATCGTCGGTGCGGGTAGCGCATCTGGCACCATGGATGCAGCAAACATCATCAAGCCGGCCCTAGCACGAGGTGAGTTGCAATGTGTCGGAGCCACCACGCTCAATGAATATCGCAAAAGCATTGAAAAGGACGCGGCATTGGAAAGACGCTTCCAGTCGGTGAAACTCGAAGAACCCTCAATTGAGGAGACGATTGCTATCCTCAAAGGGATCGCCCCACGTTACGCAGAGTACCACAAGGTCGCGTACGAGACGGGTGCACTTGAAGTCGCTTCAAAACTGACTGCCCGTTACCTTCCAGGACGCCAACTACCCGACAAGGCTATTGATGCGATTGATGAGGCGGGTGCGCGTGTACGCATGCGCGTCACGGGGAAACCCCTTGATGTCAGCGCCTTTGAAGCACGTCTCATTGATATTACCGCGCGAAAAGACGAAGCGATTGCTAAACAGGATTTTGAAGCTGCAGCCACGCTCAGGGACGAAGAGAAGAAAGCCCGGCTTGAGATGGAAGAAGCTGTCACCGCCTGGCGGAAAGAACATGTCGAAAACATCCTGCCGGTGACGGTAGATGATATCACAGAGACAGTCGCGCATATCAGCGGCGTCCCCATTAGGCGCATGAGCGAAACCGAAACCGCACGCCTCCTGAACATGGAGAAAGAACTCTCTCAGACTGTGATTGGACAGCTTCCCGCCATACAAGCGATTTCGCGCGCCCTGAGGCGCTCCCGTGCAGATCTCAAAGATCCCAAGCGTCCCATCGGCTCCTTCCTCTTTTTGGGGCCCACCGGTGTCGGAAAAACGTTGTTAGCCAAGACACTCGCCAACACCATGTTTGGCGATGATAAAGCCCTGATCCAGATTGACATGTCCGAATACATGGAGAAGTTTACCGTCTCCCGCCTCGTCGGTTCGCCTCCGGGGTATATTGGGTACGAAGAGGGCGGACAGCTCACCGAGCGCGTCCGCAGACGCCCCTACAGCGTTGTGCTTTTTGACGAAGTGGAGAAGGCTCATCCAGATGTCATGCACATGCTTCTCCAAATTTTGGAGGAGGGACGGCTCACCGACAGCCTTGGACGCCAGATTGATTTCAGAAACACCGTAGTCATCCTGACGTCTAACCTCGGTTTTGATTACGAGAAACAAGGACAAGGCCTTGGCTTTTCGCGTGATACGGTCAGCGAGGATTTCACGCGACTGCGTGACCGTATGATCAACTCCGCAAAACAAATTTTCAAACCTGAGCTTCTCAATCGCTTCGACGATCTGATTGTCTTTAAAAAACTTGATCAGGCCGATCTTAAAAAGATATTGGAAGTTGAACTCGCTAAGCTCAGTGCCCGCCTCAGTGCAAAGGCCATTACCCTGGAACTCACCCCAGAAGCGATGGATCTTCTGATTTCCAAGGGTTTTGACCCCATGCTGGGCGCCCGCCCGCTCCGACGAACTGTGGAGCGTATGATTGAGGATCCACTTGCTGAGCAGCTCTTGAGCGGTGACTTTGCAGGGAGCACCATCGTGGGTGCACCTACGGAGACTCTTGAAACATTGGTGTTTAGCGAAAAGAAGGAGAAAGCCCCTAAAAAGCGCACAAAGAAAAAGTAGTTTTTTACATGAAACCACTTGCGCATTCAGGGGAGTTTTGGTATTGTATTACGTTTCACGGAGGAGTAAATGGTAAAGATCAGACTTCGCAGAACAGGTTGTAACAACAACAACTCATTTCGTGTGGTGGCGACAGATGAACGCTCACCTCGCGATGGTAAGTTTTTAGAGATTCTTGGCTGGTACCTGCCCAAACAGGAAGGCGTGAATTTCAAAGTAGACATGGAACGCATCGCATATTGGGTCTCGAAAGGGGCACAATTAAGCGAAACAGTGGCTAGCATTGTCCGCAAGACAAAGAAGGCCTCTGCTTAATTTCGCTGCGGTTGCGCCATGACCGAGCCCTTGCTTATTGATTTATTGACTGTTTTTCCTGGAATGCTACGCGGCTTCCTGGAAGAGAGTATGTTAAAACGAGCAGGTGCCATGGGTGCAGTGATTTTCAGGACGATTGATTTGCGGGATTTTGCGCATGATGCGCGACGGACAGCAGATGATCGTCCTTATGGTGGTGGCCCCGGCATGATTATGAAGCCGGAGTTGTGGTTTGAGGCGATTGAGACAATACGGACGCCTGGAGCTCGGGTTATTTTAATGACCCCTTCAGGCAAGACGTTCCAGCAGGCGGAAGCCCGCAGGTTGGCTCAAGAAAAACACCTCATTCTTCTATGTGGCCACTACGAAGGAATTGATGAACGCGTGCGTGATGCGCTGGTGACAGATGAACTCTCCATCGGCGATTACGTGCTCACCAACGGGGCCTTGCCCGCCGCGGTGGTGACTGATGCAGTGGTTCGCTTGTTGCCCGGCGTGCTGGGTGGCGGTGAAGCGGCAACGCAAGAAGAGTCTTTTACGGAATCTCTTCTCGAGTTTCCGCAGTATACACGACCGGCCAACTATCGCGGAATGGCGGTACCGGAAGTGTTGCAGGGCGGAAACCATGCGGAAGTGGCTGCTTGGCGTAAAGGTCAAGCGTTAGACAGGACGGCGCGACAGCGCCCGGATTTGTTGAAATGATGTAGGTGCAAGCACCCGTGCTTGAACAGAGGAGACGAGAGAGATGATATCGAAAGCGATTGACAAGATTAATGCCGAGCAGATTGCAAAGGCAACTGAAAAGAAGGCAAAACCTGAATTCGCCATTGGTGACAGCGTGAAAGTGCACGTCCGCATCAAAGAAGGTGAAAAGGAACGTGTCCAGATCTTTGCTGGAACAGTCATTGCACGTGATGGCGCCTCAAGCAGCACGGCAACGTTTACAGTTCGCCGTATCTCCTTCGGTGTCGGTGTCGAGAAGGTCTTCCCCCTGTACTCACCCTTTATTGACAAGGTTGAAGTTGAACGTTCAGGCAAGACGCGCCGTGCGAAGCTCTATTATCTACGGGACCTGACCGGTAAGAAGGCTAAGCTAAGAGAAGTTAAATAACTCCTTTTTGCTGTTTAACGAGAAACCACACGACCCCCACTCTGCATGGATTGGGTATAGTCGATGTGGTTTTTTGTTTTCCCCGGACGCCTCCATTCAATTCCTCCGTGGGCTCTGTGAGAAAAACGGCTACTGCTGGATGGCAAAAAATTAATTTGTATTGGCGCGCCGGAATTCAACCTTGCGGAGGATCCGAATCTGCAGATAGGTGAAGCTCACCAGCGCGACCCCAAGAAACCAGGCCATGGTCGTAGCGGTACTGAAGCGGAGGTTATTATAGGCCTCTTTCCAGATGGCGAGGCTGAGCACATTGGTCGTATCCCCCGGACCGCCAAACGTCAGCAGAAAGATACTCCCCATCCCTTGAAAGGCCGTAATAAAGGCGCCTGCAAAGTTGATGACCATCAACGGCAAGAGTTGCGGATAGGTGATGTGGCGAAAACGGCTAAAGATGCCAGCCCCGTCAATCGCAGCAGATTCATAATAGTCCGGGGGCAAGGCTTGAAGCGCCGCCACATAGATAAGGCTCGCCATGCCTGCGCTAGCCCATACCCCTGGAAGAATACAACAGACCATGGCTAAGGACTGGCTCTGAAGCCACGTCTGGCGTGCGATACCAAAGATGGCGAGTAGTTGATTGATCATGCCGTTTTCCGTGGGGTCATACATCAATTTCCAGAGCAGGGCAATGACAAGCGCACTCGTCAAATGCGGAAGGAAATACAACGTCCGGAAGAATATCTTCCCTCGGGGGATTTCCGCCAGCATGAGCGCCAGAATAATGGGTGACAGGAAGCCTAGCAGAATGGTCAACCCTACATATTTAAGCGTCCTGCCCCACGAGGCCCAGAAATGGGCATCTGTAACCACCATGATAAAATTATCTAACCCAACCCAATCCGTCACCCCAACGATCTTATAGTTTTGAAAGGCCATCACTGCACCTCGAATAATGGGATAGTAACTCCAGAGCGCGATTGAGATGACAGCAGGAAGAATCATGATCCACGGTGAAATCCCTGGCGACACTCCGCCCGTCCCAGGTGCTTTCACCTCTAACTGACGCTCTACTTGGGCATTTTTCCAGAATAACCCACCGCAGATCAGCAACGTGATAAGGACCACACCAAAGATGACACGCGCCACAGGGCGCTGGCGGGCCAATTGTTTTTCAGGCACACGAAACATCAATCCCCTGTTGGCATCTTCAGTGATACTCTTTAACGCAGCTTCGGTATCGAAATACTCACCCCCGTCAGCTAACAACAAGCCTAGAAACCTGCGGTCAATCAAGTCCGAGGCCGCCTGCCAGAATCCAGCAAAGGGTTCGGTCTTGGCGAGAATCTCGCCCCGATCCAGTCGTTCGTAGTTTTCACGGATCCGTTTTGGGAACTCTCCTAGATATTCATGAAGTCCAAGGCGCGTGAGATCCGAAGGGGTACACCAGCGAGCATATCCCTCAAGAACCTTCTGACGGATGGTTTCATCATTGACCTCCTGAGAAGCCAATTGCTGAACACACTTCCAGATCAAGTCACGTTCAGCCTTTGGACGACGTCCCACCCCTTCTGTCATACTATAAAAATGCTTGTGCGCCTGGAAGACCGGCTTCATGCTAGGCTTTGAACCAGGGAAGGGCATAATACCGATCATCTCAGGAGGCAGATTCGCTTCACGCGTCAGAAGCTCCACAAGGTCGAGACCTGCAAAGAGCGCTACAATCTCGCCTTGGGCGAAGAGCTGTGGCAGTTCCGTTGTCATGCGTGGCAACGGGCGCGTCGCCCCTCTGATCACCTCTGCAGGGTCAAACTCAAGCAGACGGCCATCCTTACGTGTAACACACCCCTCCGATAGGTCAAATGCTGACAGGTTGATGATCTCTTGTGTCTCAGGATCACGGATCCAAGGAGACCAGACCAGTTTGTGAAGAAAACGGGCGGCCTCTAAAGATTCAGGCGAATCGAAGTTAGCCTGCCATGTTCCTTGAACCTTGGAAAGATCTTCGCCTGTATCTGGAGCGCGAAAGGAGGTCTCCTCCATGTTGAAGTGATAAACCTTGCCAGTTGTAGGAGATGTCCGAATGTTGATGATGGGCGAACCTCCCGCAGCCTGCATCCATGGCAACCAACCCCACGGACGACACTCCATTCCAAAGGCTCTTTGACCCCGTTGCACGCGGGCCCCGGGAACTTGCTTACGAGGAAGGGTCAGCTTCTGGCACCAGACAAAAAACTCGTCCCAGGTCTCAGGCGTCTTCTCAGGATCAAGCCCCGCTTGCTGAACCAGATCTTTCCGATAGATGATACCGTAATGCCAGGTGCCCGCCATGGGCACACCGTAGACCTTGCCATTTTTTGTCGCCACTTGGCGCCACAAGGGCGGAACGTCCTTCCATCCAGGCCACTTTGCTTCACGGTCACTGATCTGACCGTCGCCATCCAGGTCATCGCCAATCCATTCATTGAGTGGATAGATAAACCCTTGTTCAATGTCGTGGCAAATAATATGGAACCAACAGAAATAGACATCTGGCGCGGTCCCGCCCGCAAGCGACAACATGAAGGGTGCTCGCCCGCCACCGCCCGGAAGGACAAGTCCACCCCACTTCTGCGGATTTAACTCGGGCTCCTGACGTGTAAGCTTAAGAATTTGGCGCGTCACTGGCCCCTCGGGTGTGTCCGGATCATACCCTCCCATAAAGGAGACGGTCACCGGCTCCTTCGGCGCAGCCATCAGGGTGCCGCAGAACAGGAGCGACAGTAGTTTTAAATGGGACATATGGGACCTATGGGACGTATGAGACCTATGCTGAAAGGGACGGAAAAACATACGACCCATTCGTCCTATTCTTACCATAAGTCCCATCTTTACCATCCCCCCTTACCCAAGTCGACCTTTAAAATCGCTATAGTCGAAGCGCTTCACAACCTTCACCTCACCGTCAAGTCCACGAAGCGCGATGTTGGGTAGCCGTATGCCATTAAAGGTATTGGTTTTGACCATCGTATAGTGGGCCATGTCTTCAAAGATGATACGGTCGCCAGTCTTCACAGGCGTATCAAACGACCAGTCACCAAAGACGTCCCCAGCTAGGCACGAGGCGCCGGCGAGACGGACCGTATACGGCTTCTCACCAACCTCCCCTCCCTTGTCCGCCTGTGGGGATGGCGTAGCCTCGCCGGCCCACTTCGGATCGCGGAAGAGACGAGGCCGATAGGGCATCTCCATCACGTCTGGCGTATGACATGCGCAGGAGGCATCCAAGATGGCGATCGGTCTCTCGTTCTCCACAACATCCAGTACCGTGGCAACCAGCGTCCCAGCATTTAAGGCACATGCCTCCCCAGGTTCCAAGTAGAGTGTTGTAATATTGGGATGGCGCATACGAAACGCCAGAAGTGTGTCACAGAGCAAATCAACGTTGTAATCCTCACGCGTGATATGGTGTCCGCCACCAAAATTGAACCATGTAAGTTTTGGCAGGAGGTCTCCAAACTTCTCTTCGATGGCCTCAACCGTCCGCGCAAAGGGTTCCGCATTCTGCTCGCAGAGGTTATGGCAATGAAAGCCCGTTATACCCTCTAAGGAGTGTCCGGCAAACGATGCGCGGCGAATCCCAAGTCGCGATAAGCGCGCACAAGGATCATAGATTTCAGTATGCCCTTCGGAATGCTCAGGATTGATACGCAACCCAACCGTGATCTCACGTGACTTCGGGAGTTGACGAAAGAGTTCCCATTGCGCAAAGGAATTAAATGTGATGTGATCCACAACCTCGGCAAGGTTTTTCATCTCTGCCAACGAGAAGGCAGCCGCGAAGGCATGCACCTCCCCTCCAAAAGCTTCCCACCCTAAACGGGCTTCATCCACGGAGCTCGCGCAACATCCATCCAAGGTTTTACGCATCTGAGGAAAGAGTCCAAAAGTTGAAAAGGCTTTGAGGGCAAGAAGGATCTTGCACCCCGTCTGTTTCTTAACCTCCGCAAGCAGACACATGTTCCGCTCAATCGCGGAACAATCTACAATGAATGAAGGTGTTGGGATCATAGCGCCTCCCCTTATTGGATCGGCGATGTGAATACGCGTTTCTTCAGAACCTTCCAAGGCAGACCATGCTGGCTGAGCGCGGCCATAAAGGGATCGGGATCAAACTGCTCCATGTTGAAGACCCCCTGCCCCTTCCACTGGCCTGTCAGCATCAGCATTGCACCGATCATCGCGGGGACGCCTGTCGTATAAGAGATCGCCTGAGACTTCACCTCACGATAGCATTCCTGGTGATCGCACACGTTATAGACGAAAGCCACCTTCTCCGTGCCCTTGGCGTCTTTTCCGCTCGCTTGTACACCAATACAGGTCTTCCCTTTTGTCAGGGGACCCAGAGAGGCGGGATCAGGCAGCATTTTAGCGAGGAACTGAATCGGGACGATCTGCGTACCATTAAAGGATACAGGGTCGATTCGATCCATACCGATATTTCGGATGACCTCCAGATGCTTGAGATAATTTTCGCCGAAACTCATCCAGAAACGGGCCTGTTCAAGACCTTTGATGTGTTTGCCGAGAGACTCCAACTCTTCATGGTAGAGCAAAAAGATATTGAGTTTACCGAGCTTATCCGGCATGACAAAGGGCTTCTGTACAGAGAGCGGTGCTGTCTCCATCCATTTGCCCTTCTTCCAATACCGTCCCTTGGCTGTAATCTCGCGAATATTGATTTCCGGACTGAAGTTCGTCGCAAAGGGGAGTCCATGACTTCCTGCGTTACAGTCAATGATATCAATCTCCTTGATCGTCGGTACGAGATGCTTTTGCAGATAGGTCGTAAAGACGCTCGTCACCCCAGGATCGAAACCAGACCCCAGCAGCGCCATAAGTCCAGCCTTCTGGAAACGTGCCTGATAAGCCCATTGCCACTTGTATTCAAACTTAGCTGTATCCAAGGGCTCATAGTTCGCGGTATCCAGATAGTTGACCCCCGCTTCAAGGCAGGCGTCCATGATATGCAAATCCTGATAGGGCAACGCCACATTGATGACCAAGACGGGCTTGGTCTTCTTTAAAAGTTTCGTCAGTTGTGGCACGTTATCCGCATCTACGCTGTACGTAGAAACCGGCACCTTAGCTTTGATTTCCTGGGCGAGCTTGTCACACTTCGATTTAGTACGTGAGGCCAGAATGATTTCCGTAAAAACCTCTGGCACTTGTGCGCACTTATGCGCCACAACCGAGCCCACACCCCCTGCTCCAATGATCATGACTCTGGCCATATTCATTCTCCTTCTGAAAAGATTCTTTATTCCTCAAAATAGGTATACCCGCGCATACCATTCTCGTAGGCTGCAACAATCTCGCGACGCTCTGCCGGCGTGATCTTGCGTTGCTTCACAGCCTCCTCAGCCGTTGCACGGAACTGTTCAATCAATCGTTCGGGACGATACTCGACATAACTAAGCACATCCCCTACAGAGTCACCGGTCACATGTTGGACATACTCGATGTCACCATCTTCATCCACGCGTACGCTGACCACATTGGTATCGCCAAACAAATTATGCAGATCCCCTAATGTCTCCTGATAGGCTCCCACCAAAAAGGCTGCCAACATATAAGGCTGGCCTTTATTGAATGTATGCACGGGAAGGACGTTGTTTACATCATGCTGATCAATGAAACGATTGATGCGCCCATCACAGTCACAGGTAATATCCGACAGACACGCATTCCGTGTCGGCTTCTCGCAGAGGCGATGAATCGGCATAATCGGGAAGAGCTGTTCAATCGCCCAGGCATCAGGTAAGGACTGGAAAACGCTGAAATTGCAATAGTACACGTCCGCCAATAACGCATCGAGCCCGGACAAGCTCTGCGGAATCGACTTAAGCCCCGTCGCTAACTCACGAATACGTGTAAGGATGTACCAGAAGAGGCAGTCCGCCGCCGCATGCTGACGCAAGGTGATATCGCCATGCTTAAAGGCCTTTTGAATCTCCTCGCGATAATAGAGCGCATCATTGAACGACTCTTGAATATTTTTCTGGCTCAAAGTCTTTGAGACATAAAACATGTTATCCAGCGCTTCCGGGCGCGACTCGTCCAACATCACCGGCGGATCTTTCTCTTCATACACTGCCGTATTCAGAACATTAATCAACAGCACAGAATAGTAGCCGATGAGCGCCCGCCCTGATTCGCTAATAATGATCGGGTGGGCAATCTGATCCTCATTACAGGCATTCATGATTCCTTCGATCACATCCGAACAATATTCGGCGATGTCATAGTTCGCGCTGCTGGAAAAGCTCGTATGAGAACCATCATAGTCAATGGCTAACCCGCCGCCAATATCAAAGAGTCCCATCTTAGCGCCCTCTTTGACCAGCCCGACGTAGAATCGTGCAGCCTCTTTGACTGTATCGCGAATCTCACGAATATTGGGGACTTGAGATCCCAGATGATAGTGCAACATCTCAAGGCAATCCAACATCCCCTTCTCACGCAAGATGTCCACAACATCAATCACCTCGGAGGGGGTCAAACCAAAGACACTGCGTTCACCACCCGACTCAGACCACTTACCACCCACGCGGCTCGATAGCTTCACCCGCACGCCGATCCGTGGACGGACCTTAAAATGTTCAGCGCGCTTCAGAATGAGCTCCAGCTCATCCATGGATTCTAGGACTAAAATAGTCTGGAGTCCCATCTTGTTAGAGGAGAGAGCGAGATCAATAAATTCAGAATCTTTATACCCATTGCAAACCAGATAGGCCTGAGGGTCACGCATGTAGGCAAGGGCCGCAATCAGTTCCGCCTTGGACCCAGCCTCAAGCCCATGGTGGTAGGGCGCACCAAACGTGACCACATCATGAACAGCCTGTTGCTGTTGATTCACCTTGATCGGAAATACGCCACGATAGATGTTCTGGTAATTGTATTCTGCAATGGCCTTTTCAAAGGCCTCATTGAGACGTCTAATACGGTCGCCGAGCAAATCACTAAAGCGCAGCAACAAGGGCAAGCCAATGCCACGATCCTCAAGTCCGGAGACAATATCCGTGAGTTTAACACTCACAGAACCCTTGGCATTTTTCAAATTGACGGCGACATGTCCGTCCTCGGTAACCTTGAAATATCCCTGGCTCCACGACGAGACGCCATACAGCTCCGAACTCTTCACACTGTTCCATCCATCCAACGCATCTAACAAAGGTTGTGCCATTCCGATTCTCCTTAAAAATACACTTCGAAACATGCCAAACCTTGGGCAAAAGTGCAATAGAATTTTACATGAACCGTCACACTATTTTTTACTCTATTTTCACGCGATAAAAGAGCTGAGGCGAAACAACAGGAACTTCGACCGTTGTTGTGGGCCCCGTCCCTATTTTTTGTACACAATTTTGCCAGCCATTTGTCACAGAAAGATTGGCATTTGTCACCACCATATAAGCCTGCGAAACCACTGAAGTGAAGGTCAGAGAAGCGGTGGTACCATTAAAGAAGAAACTCAAAATCGTCGGTGGTGGAGGTGGTTCTGATGGAAGCGGCGGAATGATCACGACGGAGTCACCAAAAACCGTATAATTGATTTGTGGCGGGGGGAAGGTCACGCTAGCACTCCCATTAACAAGAAAATTGGTGCTTCCCGGCGGACCGCTTACAGTGTAGGTTAGTTCAAGTCCTGCACCAATTGAAGTACCGCCCCAATAAATCCAGCCATCAAGAAAGCCACCACCATTTGATACATTAGAAGCCTGCAAAGATGTCGTTGATAAATCTTCATAAACAGACCACTGCTTCACAGTCGTGGGCGCAAACATATAAATGCAGACATTTGTACCAACAATCTTACGTAAGAAAGCACCTCTCGAGACGTTATTGGTGCCAGTCGACATCGTCACGTTAATTGGCATGGAGGTAATCACGCCACTAACCGCAAAGTCCCCGTTTGTGGAGATGAGAGTTGTGTAGGTGAGAGTCGAAGCCCCCGCCCCTGTATAGGTCAAGGTGCGAGACGTCCCATTCCAAACACCTGAAAAGTAATTCGTCGGCGTTACATAGACGGGAAGATTCTCCACTAATGTCCAGCTCGTTACTTCAGTCGGGCATGTGACTGTCAAGGATACATTCGTCCAATTTGTGACGGTCCGGACAGCTGTTGCGACGGGCGCAGAGTAGACAGCAGTTACTGTCGTTGTCTGTCCAGCGACAATGTAGACCTCTTGCGTTGCAGGCGTGGTCCACCCCGGGAGATTTGTAAATGCAATCGTATACGGACCTGGATAGAGTGCAATGGGACCACTGGCCCGCCAGACGCCTCCTGTCAACTGCCATACTGCTCCGTTGGTTACAGCAGAGTTCGGCGAAAGCGAGACATCAAGTATGCCGTTTGCAATGACGGATAAGCGAGCCACGTGGCTCGTTGCGCTTCCAAAAACATTTGAGGCAATACATTGATAGGTTGTGTCATTGTCACGGGGGAGTGCTGAAGCAATAAAATACCGATTGGTGGAAACACCTCCGACAGCCACACCATTCGTCAACCAATAATATTTTGCTGACGGCATGCTTTGCGCATGGACGATAAAGGAGACGCTCTCCCCTTCATGAACCTCCACAAATTCAGAAAGGTTATTTGTAATACTGGGAGGCACGCCAGGTTCCTGGGACCAACGTCCGACAAAGCCAGTAGCATCTACAGAATCAACAGGTCTACCAATAGTGCTCCAATCACCCGGGTCCGGGAAACCGTAGGACATTACCCACCTCGAAGATGCGGTCTGCCCCCCCACAAAAAGAGAGGATCCACTCGCTGCAAGCGCATAAGCGGTTTCATTATTTGTGTCCCCCAGATAGGTTGACCATTTCGGTGCGCCACTCTGCCGGTCCAGCTGTAAGATGAAGCCATCTGTTGCACCCTTATAGAGATTTGAAATCTCATCGCTCTCAGGCAACCAATCACCGGCCTGAGTTGAACCGCACACCACCACGCGATTGGAGTCCATTAACGTCAACCCGTGTACAGCATCAACCGTGTTCGTGCCAACATAACGAAACCAGTTGGTCTGACAGGTCGAATTGATATCCGTCAGCTTTAATACAAAGCCATCACCGAAGCCTCCATAAGAATTCGTCTGATAACCCGAACAAAAATTCGCGGAATACGTCGTGCCTGCAAGAAAGATCGTATTGGAAACCGACTGCATGGAGAGAATCGCATCGTTCGTCGACCCACCCAGCACCATGGTATAGAACACATTTGTCCCATTAAAATCTATTTTAGAAAGAAATCCACAACTCTTAGAAGCCGAGGGTAAATTAGTAGACCCGCGCGTGATCCAACTTCCTGGTGACCACGTCGTACCGCTAACATAAAGGCCATCTGGCCCGATTGAGACTGCGTTGGCTTCATCGTTATTAGATCCACCCAGATAGCGCACCCAGATATTACTCCCAGCAGCAGAATATTTGACAACGACTGCATCTTTGCCTCCTGAAAAAGAAGAGGATGAAGAAAGGTTGGTTAAGGTTGTATAACCCACGGCATAGATAGAACCTGAAGGATCAACCGCAACAGCTTTAAAACCGCTTGTGGTATTATAGTAATTGCCTCCTAGGGAGAGCGAGGTTAAGGTGCTCCTCCAAACCTCTGTACCATTTGTTACATTAATTTTTAAAAGAAGCGCTTCGTCCCACGGCTTTAGCCAATAATCAATTCCTTCATACACATATTCCCAGTTTTTTGCCGTGGCAGCAACGTATATTGCGCCATCAGTTGACGCTAGCCCATACGTAGCACCTCCATATTCACTTCCATCTCCACTATAGCATAAAGTAGAGACCCATTTGAGATTACCATCTTTATCCGTTTTAGCAACGTATGCACTATCGGATGATGGAGTCCCGAGGAGATAGTTAAAACTGACATCAGATCCATCAGAACAGAAAAAACCACCACTCCCGAGCTTGCCACCGAAATAAAGATTTGTTGATGAATCAGTCGCGAGGCTGTAGATTTCATCTGTGCCGAACTGACTACCTGCAAAACTCGACCATTGCGTTGTCAAAGCATACAACGCAGATTCACCGCTGGCCCAGCAGCAATGTCCGATAAGGCAAAACAACACAATATGTATAGT
>CAIZQW010000074.1 GCA_903935195.1 uncultured bacterium | reverse complement strand
CGGTGTCTGAGCTACAACCGGCTTCTCCGTGAGTGCTGGCTTCTCTGGAGGAGCGACCTTCTCTGTGAGTGCAGGCTTCTCCGTGAGTGCTGGCTTCTCTGGAGGAGCGACCTTCTCAGAGATCGTGGGCTTGGCGGGGAGCACCGGCTTGGCAGGTATGACGGCCGCAACAGCTGACGCCTCAGGCAGGGGCGTCTTCTCCTCCGGCGCTTCTGGAGGCTCTGGCTTTACGGCCTCTGGCTTTGGCGGTTGAGGCGGTTTTCGACTCATCACAAAGGACTCCTTCAACATCTGGTTTTCCTTTTTAATGGAGCCGATCTCTTTTTGCAATTTCTGAAACTCCGCCAACTGCGTCTCCGCTTGCTTCTGAGCGACCAACGCGGCCTGACGTGCCACCTCGTTCTTTTTGTTCTCAATATCGGCCCGTAATTCAGCAAGTTCCTTTGAAACGGCTTGCAGTGCCGCATCATTCCCAGGGGACTGAGTCGGTGCTACGGGAGGAGCCTGAATCACAATAGGCTGAGGTTGTTGTACCGGGGCAACTGGCGCAGGAGCAGCTCTCTGGGCGAGCGCAGCATCAATCAACTTGTTTTGAACGGAGGACATATCCTTCAACAGATAGACGCCCATGCCCAAGAAACAGATCACCACGGCGCATAAGACGGCTGAGAAGGAGATCGAAAGAATCATCACGCGCTTACGTGCCTGTGCACGTTCCGCATCAATGTAATCCTGAAAGGCTTTCAGGACGGGAAAGGATTCCGAATTCGAGCCGGACGCTTGGTACATCGCCACTAAATTGCCACTTGAGGCATCAGGAGCTTGCTTAGGAGGAATGTCATTCATGGTGGTTAGTTTACTGAAACGTGGCCTTTTATGAAAGTATAAAATGTCTAACGCAATCAACCCGCATTGCGTCAAATGAATCGACCCCTCTGCCTTACCCGGCGCATGTCGCCCGGGCGATCGGCAACTTCAACCACAAGCTCAGGAAAACTTCATTGAAAACCGTGTATGCGGGGGCTTCCATTCAGGCGCTCGCTTTGCTATTATGAAAAAGCATAAACGAGTTAAGCTGGTAGCGAAACGCTAAGGCGAGAGCCACGAGATTGCTGGCTCAAAAAATGGGAGGATGTCTGGCGGCAGGGCTGAAGGCCAGACGTATGTAGGGAGTGATTCTATGAGTGTAAAAAAAACACGTCCAAGCTTCGGTTCGGTTATTTTCAGAATAGTCGGCTGCGTGATTCTGCCCTTTGGGTTGGCTCTCGGACAAAATGTTGCCGAAGAGACGGTCGTGTCGAGTTATACGATCATGAAGATCACAGATCTGGATAAGACCGTGACCTTTACTGTGCTTAACCCGGAGGATCTCAGAGCCCTCACCGCTACTGTCAACGCTGAACAGAAGGCCCTGGACAGGGCGTACAACAACCTAGTCGCCAACTGGAAAGCCCAGCACATGCCCACGACCCGCGACCCGACTTATAAAAGACCCAAGACTCCCCCCTACCCCTTGAAGCGGCCGGAGCCAAAGAAGATCTCGTATGTCACCTGCTTCCCGACTGAAGCCGAGGCGCTGGCCAAGAAGAAGGAGTGTGAAGCGAAAGAAGCCGTCCGGCTAGAGGAAGTTCAGAAGCGAGAGGATAGGGCGGCGTCGGAACGTCAAAACAGTGGCGCTATGTCCGCGAGCTCTTCAGTGTTTTCCAACCCGAATGCACCCATGGCCAAGGCTGCCACTACCGAAGAGATTGATCCTGACCTCCAGAAAGAGCTTTTCACGCAATTAAAGAAAGAGATCGATGCCCTCGTCGCCGGGGGTACGGGCAGCGCACCGAATGGGGCCCAATCGAAGGGTGGCAAAACGAGCACGGTCAAGCAGGTCAAACGCCTGGGTGAAGGCAGTTCCACACCGCTGGACAAAAGTCCCGGCCAAATGGGTAAACCCCCCAAGCCCGCCAAGTGACATTTCAAAACGTTTCCGGTCGTGTGATGGAGGGGGAGAAGCCATTCTGACAGAAACACGTCAACTGGCAGACGACTTGTTCAAGGAGCTTTAAGTCCTTCCAACAGATCCGCCACACGGCTAGCCGCTCCCAAGACGGGCACAGCCTTAAGCGCCTCACTCATCTTCTTGAGCGCTTCCGGATTCTTTCGCTTGTTGATGATGTACCGAGTGATGGAGCGTCCGGTCAGTTCCCGTTGAATGCCCTCGTCTGCCCCGCCACATTTGACCAAGGCCGAGGCATTCAAGTGCTGATGGTCACGGATCGCACTGGGAAGCGGAATCAGCAAGGCTGGTTTAGCAAAGAGGCAGAGCTCAAAGCAGGTCGAGGCCCCTGCCCGACAAATGACCAGATCCGCGGTTGCATAGGCGCGTCCCATATCCTTCATGAACGCTGCGACGCGTGACGGGACATTATTCTTCTGATAGAGCTCCTGAACAAAGGCCTCATCCGTTGCACCCGTCTGATGGATAACATAAAAGTTCTCGAACCCCTCCTGCTTCAACAAGCACATCGCCTGGGAGGTCAACTCATTGACCCGATGTGCGCCCTGGCTGCCACCGGTGATGAAAATAGTGAAGGTCCCCTCTGGCACCTCATCCAGGCGTGGCTCATTGATCAAGTGCTCGCGCACAGGAAGTCCGGTCTTGATCGTCTTGCGTCCGGGAAGCCAGTGCGCGGTCTCGTCAAAACTGGTCGCCACGGTATGTGCAAAACGCGACAGGAAATCCACCGCTTTCCCAGGCACGGCGTTCGCCTCATGGAGAATGACAGGCACCCCTGTCAACCACGCCGCAACCACAGGCGGCAAACTGGAATAACTGCCCATCGCCAACAAAGCGTCTGGCTTCTTCTTCCGCATGGCCAGTACGCACTTGAAGAGCGAGAGCAGCATAATCGGCAGGTTTCTCAGCGAGATCTGGCGGGCGCCTGTCGCAAAACGGGGACCCTCCCAGCCGCTGTGCGTTGAGGTCTCAATCGCGCGGCCTGAGAACCAGACCTCGACATCATGTCCGCGTCCCTTGAGTTCGTTCGCGACAGCCAAGCCAGGAAAGACATGTCCTCCTGTCCCCCCGCATGCCACAACGATCTTCTTTTTATCACTCATAACACGATCCTCTTGACGAAAACTTTACTGGAATACTGGAATGTTGGAATATCGGAATGATGAAAATAGAGAATATCGGCTATGGGAGGGGCACGCGCCTGCGTGCCTGTGGCGCAGAGGCCTGCGCCGCTCCCAAGGGAACCATTATTCCAACATTCCCATATTCCATTATTCCTCTATTCCTCTATTCCTTCTTCCTTCTCCGCCTCAAACTGCCAATGACATCCATGAAATCATGCTTGGCGATAACGATCATCGCCGCGCTATACACAAGAGCGCCCGAAACGCCAGCAACCGTCAATGCCACCACTTGCATCATCTTGTTCAGCTCTGTGCCAAAGAGGCCATGAACCCCGACACAGCAGGCTGCCATCAACAAGGAACAGAGGATGGATTTGGAAACCGTGGGCAGGAAGCGCGCATAGACAGGGAGTTGGTGCCTCTTGTGCAAGAGATGGGAGGAGATCATGCCATTGATCAGGCTGCACAGGACCGTTGAACTGATCAACCCCACATGCTTGACGCCTTCGGGAAGAAAGAGAATCGAGAGGATGTTGAGCGAAAAATTGAGCGCGATGCACCCGAGACTGATCCGGACCGGCGTCCGCGTGTCCTTCATGGCAAAGAAGGCCGGGGTCAGGCATTTCTGAAAGCTGAAGGCGAACATGCCCGGCGCGTAGGCCATGACAGCCAAGGCGGTGAAATGTGCAGATGTGCGGTCGAATTTTCCGTTCGGCCATACATAGAGCACCTCCACTAAGGCTGGCGCCATGAAGAGCATAATGGCCATGGCCGGGGCGACGATCACCGAGAGATTCCGCAGGGCGCGCTCCATCGTATGCTTCAGACCCTCGAAATCATTGTCTGCGACCAGACGGCTGTAGGTCGGCATCAGCACGGTCACAAAGGCTGTCGAGAACATGCCGAGGGGAAGATAGGCGATACGGTCGGCATATTCCATGGCCGAAGGCGCCCAAGGGGCTGCATAGTAGGCCAGGAAGCCATCAACACAGATGTTGATCTGATCAACGCCTGCGCCCAGCGCCGTCGGCCCCAGCATGATCAGCACCTGACGGATATTGGGCGCGGAGCGCCACGCCTTGACGGAAAAATCAAAGCCGAAGCGCAAGCCGCACGCCCGAAGGGCCGGCACTTGGAAACCCAGCTGAAAGATTCCGGCCGCGAGAATGGCATACGAGATAAAGGTCATGCGTTCCAGCGGTTTGTCCGAGACCAACGGACAGAGGGCCAGGGCGATGATCCAGACGAAATTGAGGATGACGGGCGTCAAGGCGGAGATCTTGAATTTATGTTGCGTATTAAGCATCGCCGAAATGAGGGCGACTTGGCAGATCAATAGCGCATACGGCAGCATAATCCGCATCAAAGGGAAAATGATCAGCCAGCGGCTGTCTGCTGGGAAGAAGGGTTCCGCTACCCAGGTCGCCACCATGAGCGCCACGACGAGGACACCCAAGACCGCACTCTGGAGTCCCATCACACGCGCGGCAAAGAGCGAAGCCGCCTCCTTACCCTCCTTGACAAGGGTCTCGGTGAAAACAGGGATGAAGGCGTTGCTCAGCGCCCCTTCGCCAAAGAGGCGACGGAAGAGGTTGGGCAGTCGGAAGGCAACGACAAAGGCGGATTGCACAGCCGAGGTGCCAAAGTAGTACGCCATGATCTGCTCGCGCACTAGCCCCGCTACACGGCTGATGCCGGTCATCACGCCGACGACCGTTGCATGCCTCAGTACTTTATGTTCCTGCTCGTCCATTTTTTTTGAAGCATATCCGCTCGACAGCGTCATGGAAGCTGTCCGTCCCGCTTAAGAGCTCGATACTCACGCGGAGATAGAGAACAGGCACGGGCGTTGTTTCCAGATGCGGAAAGCGCACCGCGTCCTTCTCCGTAGTCAGCAGGGCGTCAGCATTCAAGTCTGCCGCCTTATTCACGGCATCGATAATTTCCTGCGCGTCATAACGGTGATGGTCAGTAAAACGGTAACAGTAGATCACCTTCGCGCCCATGGCACGCAGGGAGTTCTCAAAACCTTGCGGCACCGCGATACCCGAGAGCGTGATCACGGTCTTGCCCTTCAGCCATTCAAGATCAAGCTGCGCAGCAGTATAGACGTTTTGCATGAAGCGCGGTTTGTGGCAACACTCGATAATTTCAGCCGAAGGGTTCAGACCGTGAATTTGCGCGCGCAGATCAGCCGAATTGCCGTCCGACTTGGTGATAAAGACGAAGTCTGCGCGCTTCAGGTTCCGGATCGGCTCACGCAAGATACCGCGTGGCAGCAGATTTCCGTTTCCAAACGGGTTCGTCTTGTCCACGAGTACGACTTCGAGACGGTGTTGCAATTTCCAGTACTGGAAGCCATCATCCAAGAGAAGCGTGTCACAGCCGAAACGTTTGATGGCATAGCGGCCCGATTTCACACGGTCCTTGTCCACGAGTACGATGACACCCGGGAGGTTGGTGGCCAGCATGTAGGGTTCATCGCCGCCCATTTCGCTGTCCAGCAAGGTTCGCTTCCCGTCACTCACGATGCGCGGAGGTTCGATTCGCTCGCTAAAGATGCGTTCATACCACGGCAGTTCCCGTTTACGATAACCACGGCTCAGGATGGCGACCTTGCGTCCCGACTTCTGAAGCTCACGCGCAAAGATTTCGACCACCGGCGTTTTTCCCGTACCGCCTGCGGTAATATTGCCCACGCTGATGATCTGGCAACCCAGCGGATAGCGCCGCATGATGCCAAGGTTATAGAGAAAGCGGCGAATAGCGACGATACCAGCAAAAAGGCAGGAACCCACCTTTAATGTCCCGAGCAAGAAGCGGACAGGCCAAGGGTGTCCTTGGTCTGCTCCAGGCTGCTGAATGATTCGGACTAAATAGTCCTCAATTCGCTCTGTACGTCGTATTCTACTTCGGGCCATAATGATACTCAAATAAAAGGGGGAGTATAGCTTTTTAGTCCCCAAAAAACAACTTCATAGTTCAATCGCAAATAAGGAAGAGGGTTCTTCTGGGAGTAGCGCAGGTATCTGCACCACAGGCACGCAGGCGCGTGCCCCCTCCCTTGCCGGCAATCTGTCTTTCCCCATCCTGTCCGCCGGAGACGTATCCGCGTAGGAGGACATTCCAACATTCCCATATTCCAACATTCCAGTTGCTGTTATAACCAATCATGTATAAAGAAGTACGAATTTTTTTGTTTTCGCCTTGCTTTTGTTCCCCAGATTTTCTAGACTTCACAATTCTTAAATGAAAAGCTGTCACTTTGGTCGGTGACGGCTACGAACAGGATGGCGGGTCGAACGGTGAGATAACGGATGCGGCAGCAACGAAAAAATGCGCCTCGTCCTCGAAACGTTTTGCAGGGTGCACTGCACCCTACTGCCTTGATATCCTGCGTTGGGTCGTTTAGCGCAATAAGCTCAAAAAGAGCAGAAGAGGGTCGGATGATAAAAAAGAGGAAAGAGCTCGGATCGGTCTTATATCGTTCGTAGCCGTGGCATCCTTAATATGTTGCCCCACGGGCTTCTCTTCCGGAAAAACTCCGGAAGAGAAGCCCTGGCGGGCCACAATACAAACAAGGCTTATCATAACCAATACGCCTTCTGACCATTTAGAGGCCCCCTCTTCAGCCTAGGCTGAGCAAATCCTTCTCGACCCTGTTAATTCAGAGACGTTCTTGTTTTTTAAGAATTTAATTGCACAGAAAGGTTGGTTAATTAGATGAAGAAAATGCACGTGGCAGTATGTAGTATTCTTGTTTTTGGTGGTCTTCGTTGTTTAGCGGAAGATTTTACCATTGAAGGCAACTTGAATGTGACTTCGAATTTGACCAGTCAGAGCTTCTCCTCCCTAGGCGCGGCAGTAGGACTGCTCATCGTCGAGGATGAAGCTGTTATGAATGGACCGCTGACTGTTTCAGGTCCCATTTCTGGTAATGGCTCGGGTCTGACAAACCTCAACGTGCTGGGCTCCCTTCCCGCGAACTCGATCACCTCAGCTAAGCTGGCCACAGGAGCTATAACAGCCACTAAACTTGCCGCGAACAGTGTTGGAGCCACTGCGATTGCCTCGGGCGCTGTAACATCCGCCAAGCTCGCCGCCAACAGCGTCGGTGCCATTGCCATTATATCCAACGCAGTGACCTCCGTTAAACTTGCTGATGGCGCAGTGACTGCCTCCAAACTGGCCGTTGGTAGTGTCGGAACGAATAATGCCGTTCAGTCTGAGTGGAATGCTTGGGCAAGAACACACGTGTCAGCGCAGACGCAGCAGGTCTAT
>CAIZQW010000073.1 GCA_903935195.1 uncultured bacterium | reverse complement strand
GCCATCCATTCGCCGTTGAGATAGACCATTCCAAGATGATGCACGCGTCCGCGCGGATCGAACCAGTCGCCAAGGACTGTGCTCGCGAAGGGATTGAACGTCCCGAAATACGAATTCGGCAGGGTCAACTTCCAGGTGTCGCCTGATTCCTTGACCCAACCCTTCGCCGGCTCGGAACCTGTTAGTGTGACGTCCTCTCCCGGCGCAGCCCGGTAGATGATCCGCTTGCTGTCGGATATTCCTCCTCGCGGCGGATTGACGTGTTCACGATAGAGCCCTGCATGGACCGTAACAGTATCACCCGGAATCGCTTTCTCTGCAGCAGCCTGGATCGTCCTGAACGGGGCAGCTTTTGAACCATCGTTCAGGTCACTGCCGTTGACGGCGACATGAAGCTCGTTTCCACCTTGATGAAAGAGGCTGATGCAGCCTGAACAAATCAGCACACAAGACACCAGCAAAGAAAAAACGATTTTCATGATTCAACTCCTCTGTATTACTGACACTGATAACTGATAACTGATTACCCTGGCGCGGCTACCTCACCTCTGCATAGCGCTTCCACTCATTCCCGATAAAAGCCCCATCAACAGCCCCACCGTGAACAAGAATCCTGTATTTCAACTCCAGTACCTTACCCTTTTCCAGCAATTGCATCTTCTGCCACAGCCACATTCGCCAGCAACAACAGCGCAACCATGCATCTCAGTGTATTTCGCATAATATCGTTTCTCAAAATGATCATTCAGCACTCAACTGAAACTTCAGCGGAGTGCGTGATTCGACTTGGATCCAGACGATAAGGTCTGTGACCTCTAGGCCACGGCGATGGCCGACCCTGAAGGCCTTGCTCTGCGCGACGGGCTTTCCATCGAGGAGCAACCGGGCGTCATGCCCGCCCCAGTTTTTGATCACCATCGGCACATTGACGATGGGAGACTCTTCGCTGGCCTTGATGCTGAAATTCAATTCTGCCGGCTTGCCCTGACCCTTGTGGGATAGAACATAAGCCCGTTGGTTCTTGTCATACCCTTCAGTGGCGAACGCTTCGCCGAGCAGCTCTAAAGCCGGTGCATTGTTCCAGGAGCGGGCAAGTACGGCTAAATGCTTTGGATCGCGATCGGTCATGCCATAAAGGTTACGAACATATTCCTGAATCCCTTCACCTTTATGTCTGACCGGATAGAGCGTCCCCGGGCAGGAAGAACTGGGCCGGTCCGGCGCAGGTGCGACGCGTCCATCGTTCGGAAGTTGTGCAACCGGCCAGTGATTCCAGTTCGGAAAATTGGAATACCCCTTGAGTGCACCAAAGATGAACGGCTTGAAATGTGCGCCGCTTTCACCAATGACAAAGTGACGGTTTTTGGATTTGAGGTTAACGATCTGGATAGGACCATCGACATTCTTTTCCGCCGGCAGACGTTTGCCGTAGGCCGTCTCCCAGGAGAACATATTGGTATTGCCATTCAAATCCATCACGGTAACGGCTTCCGCTTCCATGACATCCTG
>CAIZQW010000072.1 GCA_903935195.1 uncultured bacterium | reverse complement strand
GACGACCGTTGCCTGCCAATTAAATGATATTCCCTTCTATCGGAGTTATCGGGAGACAGGCCAGCCTCCCTTAGAACCTGTTTATCGCTTTATCGCGGGAAGTTTGGCAGAGCGTCTGGCAGAGGCCACCCACGCGGAGGGACCCGTGTTGACTGTTGTGAATGCCTGTTCTTCGGGGACAGATGCCGCTGGCGTCGCGCTCTCCTGGTTGAGGGCAGATCTCTGTGATGCGGTGATCGTGGGCGGCGCGGATGAACTCAGCAAAATCCCCTCCAGCGGTTTTTATTCACTCAGCGTGAAGAGTCCTTCACTTTGCAAACCTTTTGATCGCGATCGCCAAGGATTGAATTTAGGCGAGGGCGCTGGCATTGCGATATTTGAACGCCAAGACTCTGCTGAGAGACGCGGCATTGCTTCGACACTTGAGGTCGTTGGCTTTGGTGCGGCGGCGGATGGACACCATTTGACCGCCCCTCATCCTGACGGATTGGGTATTGAACAGGCCATTCGCCTCGCGCTAGGCGATGCAGGGATTGCCCCTGAACAGATTGATTTTATAAATGCACATGGTACTGCGACACGTGAAAATGACCGTATTGAAGGCAATGCCCTTGCGCGGGTCTTTGGTCCTCAACTTCGCGTTGTCTCGACAAAGGGTTATACAGGCCATACCTTGGGAGCTGCAGGTGGAATCGAGCTTGTCTTTACTGCCCTTGCGTTGCGTGAGGGTTGGATACCAGCTAACATCGGCTTTGAAAATCAAGACCCTGAAATTCCCTTTTCTCCGTTGCAGCAGGTCACGCCTGTGAAGAAGAACTATGCCCTTTCAACCTCCCTTGCCTTTGGTGGCAATAATGCGGCGGTGGTCTTAAGCCGTCGAGAGGAGAAGGTATGATCGTAACAGGCGTTGGCGTTGTGAGTCCGGCTGGGACAGGACTGGAGGCTTTGAAGAACGTCTTGCAGGCGAATACGCCACCTCTGCCCATGCCCATGGGAACGCGAGAGAAGCTACCGGTGTTACAAGTACCTGCGGAGGTTTTTAAGAATCCTCTTCTTTCGCCTGTGCGACGCGCGGATCGTTTTTCTAAAATGTCATTGTTGGCGGCTCTCGAGGCGTGGCAGGGGACTCAGGCAGACCCTGCACGGGTCGGTATCATTCTGGCGTCCGCATGCGGACCCCATGCCACGGTCTTTAAGTTTGTCAATGATTTGCTGGAGTTTGGAGAGTCCCAATCATCCCCCACGGTTTTTTCACAATCCGTTCATGCGGCAGCAGCTTCGATGATCGCCTCTGCGATCAAATCGCATGGGCCTGTCCTCAATGTCGCGGATTTGCGTTTCCCGTTTGAGACGGCTCTTGAGTTGGCTGATGCGTGGCTAAAGGAGGGTCGGTGCGATGTTGTCCTCGTGGGGGCGACAGAGGAGTGCTCGGAGGTTTATATCCATGCGATTTCACGCATGTGGGGCGATCGTTTTGTGCCTGGCGAAGGTTCCTTTTTCTTCCGTTGTGAACGTGAGGGAAAAGGTCCCTCTGTACGCGTGCAAAAGGCACTCGTCGATCTCCCCGCGCGTTCTCTTAAAAACTCTCTTTCCTTAGGCGAAGGATCATCTGTAGAAGCACAGGAAGCCTCTGGAATTCGCTATTCAGGAAGTCTTCGTATCGGTGGCGCTTTCTTATTGGCCGTGGCGGACTGGCTTCTGCGGGGTGAACAATTTAAGCTGCTGGGTGAAGCTGTTTCCTCTGGTCCGATTCAAATTATTTCGAAGTGTGGGGATTCTCAACGTGTGATCGTTGTGGAGGAGAAACAGTAGCAGTTGGCAGTTGAAATACTGAACCCTGACCCCCTGGCGCGGCGTAGCCAAAGCGAAGCCGGCTGGCCCCTAAGGTATACGAAGAAAGGTTTATATGGATAAAGACACTATTATTATTCAATTGAAGGAGCGTATTGCCTTTCTGCTGGATAAGGACCCCGCAGCGATCTCCGCTGATCAACCGTTGCATGAGATGGGGTTGGATTCGATTGCGTTTGTTGATCTCTTGGTCTTCATCGAGAAGCAATTTAAAATTGCCCTTGCCTCCTCCGGCTTGGCGCAGGAGGATTTTAAGTCACTGAACTGCTTAGCGCAACGGATTGCGCGTTCGGCTCCGCTATGAGGATTCCTAGCTCCCCCCATAAACGGTATCTCAATGGTGCGGATTGGTGTCTGCGCGCCCTTGCGGTGGGTACAAAGAAGAGGACAGGCCGTCGGCTTGTCTTTGCTGTATCTGTCTGCCTGGAGGGCGCGCCCGATCCTGAGCAGCTGAAGCGCACGTTCATCCTCTTTTCCCAACAGTTTCCTGTCTTGCGTGGAAGCGATGCGCGGTGTTGGTGCTTGGCGCCTTACTGGAAGTATTCGGCCTCGTTGCCGCCGCGTGTTCCTGAGGAGATCCGTGTCGGTGGCGCGGTGTTCGCCCAAGGCGAGGGTTCTCTTGATCCCGTGAAGGTTGTCGAAGAGACCATGAATCGGTATTCGGCGATACCTGGTTGGCGGATTGCGCTGGAGGTTTTTAAAACACAGTCCTCTTCCAATTGCGTCCTTGTCTTTCTCTTTGATCATGCGCTCTTTGATGCCAAAGGCGCAGATTCCTTTATCCATCTCTTTTTCCAGAAGGTGAATGGTGAGCAGCCCCAACTCTCCGAAGCGGAGATCGCGCCACGCGCAGATGCCCAGCTGGAAAACTGGGGGAAGCGTTTTAAGGATGGCCAGCAGGCGAACCGCTGTATCTTGAAATTGATGAACGAGCAGACAGCCTATCTGCCCCTGCCGCCGGAGTTGACCACACGTCCGATCCGCCTCTATGAACACTGTTTCACACCAGAGGAGGCGAAGCGGATACAGGAGCGCGCCTTTGCGGTCGCGGGCTACCTCATGTTCGCTCCGTATGCCTTGGCAACAGCAGCCTCAGCCTTCCATCCGTTGTTTAATCGTCCGGCCATGGCTGACTTCGATTTTGTGATATCAACCTCCACCGATAAACAGCGTGCCGCGACACGCAAACGGCATCTCTTCTTCAATGATCTCTCCTTCCTCTTCTTCCAGTTCCCTGTGAAAGCAGCTGTCCAACGTGACGCTTTGGCAGGACTTCTGCGCGATCAACTGGTTCAGCAGGCACGCGATGGTCTCCCCGCGATTCTTGAAGAGGGCAACTTGCTGATGCGCATCTTTCCAGCCAAGTGGCTCTGGGCCTTCTTGATGAAGTTCTATCGCAATCGGATGTCCTCCTTCGCCTTCACCTCCTTGGGTGAACCGCAGATGACGCTTTCGGAAGTGGCAGGTTACCGCGTGATGGATTACACGCACTTCCCCGTGATTCCAACGCCTCCGGGCCTCGGACTCATCTTGTGCCAGCACGCAGGCAAGCTGCATGCTGTTCTCTCCTGTTTTGAGGGCGTGATTTCCGATGAGGAGGCAAAGGCAGTCCTGGCTCGCTTCCGCGAGCAGGCCTTAGCTTAACGACACATGGACACACGTTACGATATCATTGTTGTGGGCGGAGGAGCCTCTGGTGTCCTCGCTGCCTGGTCGGCCGCGCATCAGGGTGCACGTGTCGCTTTGGTCGAGGCGGCTCCCGCGTGCGGAGGCATTGTGCGCCATGGCTTGCAACGCTGGCTCTGCGGACTCTTTCCCTGTGACGTGGCTCAGCCGAAGGAGTTCCTCCATGGCGAAGGTGTCGAGCGCTTCTGCCGACTGCTCGTCCGCGATGACCCTCGTAAACAGGCCGTGCGACGGGGCCGGGTCTGGCTCCTGCCGATCGCTTCTGGTGAGGCCTTCTCAGCTTGTGCGCACGAAATGCTCGCCGCTGAGCCTTCGCTTGAAGTGTTCACCCATGATCCAGTTGTTTCCGCTGGCATGGCCGACGTTCAAGGGTCTGCTTCCGAAGCAAAGATCGCATCCGTCACGTTGCTGTCAGGAAAAATCCTCGATGCGTCTGTCTTTGTGGACTGCTCAGGCCAGGCCAAACTCTCTCGCATGGCAGGGGCACTGATTGACACCCCGCAAGAGCCCGCTCTTGCAGGTTTTGGCTTTGAGGTGGAGGGGCTTCGACGCTCCGAGGTGAGTTCGTTTGGACTCGCCATTGACGTGCCGAAGGCCTGTCGGACAGCGGTCGAATCTGGACACCTTCCGCGCGAAGCGCTCTACACCACGTGCGAAGCCTCGTCCGAAACCGGTTGTGCATGGGTCCGCATGGCACTTGCCCCACATGT
>CAIZQW010000071.1 GCA_903935195.1 uncultured bacterium | reverse complement strand
TTTATTCCCTGATTTGACATGTGAAAATAGAAGTGGCACCTTGCCTGGTTTTTTTCAGTCACGAAGAACCAAACAAGGAGCCACTATGTACCAAGCGATATTACCACTAATTCCCGAAGGTGCAAGCCGGATCAATGAATTTGTTTCGGTCTGCCGCACCGAAAAAAGCTGGACTTATTTCTTCTACGACCAACCTGTCTACCGGCATGATCCCGGAGACCGCACCGGATTTTATCTGACGGCCTGTCAGATGATCGTTGCGGGTCTTTGCCGCGAATGTGAGATTCTGGAAGTTTTCGGTGTTCCCAAAAGGACTCTTGACAACTGGCAGGACAAGTACCGCAGAGGAGGTATCTCCTCCTTTTTCCGCCGTCCCGTACGGAAAAAGAAATCCACGGTTTTAACTCCCGAAGTCCTGGAACAGGCGCAGCGCCTCCTTGACGAGGGGCTTGGCCGCGGCCAGATTGCCGAGGAGCTTTGCGTGAAACCCTGTACGCTCAGGAAGGCGATCAGCGATCACCGCCTGCATGAGCGGAAGCGGCGGTGCGGGACGACAAAGTCGGAAAGGACGGTCAGGGATGCGGAGGCCGCTGCCGGGATGGGTACCGCCTGCACCCGGCTGGACGAGCGCTTTCTCGCCGCCCTGGGCGGGCTGTCCGGGGCGAAGTCGCTGTTCCAATCCTCGCTGTCAGTTCCCCGCGGCGGGGTTCTGTGCGCGCTTCCGGCATTGCTTGAGAATGGACTGCTCATGGGCGTTGATGAGCATCTGTGCGCAATTCGTGGCTATTACACGCAGTACCATATCCTGCTGTTGCTCGGCCTCATGGCGCTCTGCCGCATCAAGACGGTCGAAAAACTTTCCTGGGAGTCGTCTGGGGAAATGGGCATCCTGCTCGGCTTGGATAGAGCCCCTGAAGTCCACTGCCTGCGCCGGAAGATGGATGAGATGGCGGGGGAGGACAATGCCGAGATATGGGCCGCCCATCTGTCCCGGTATTGGATGGAGCTGAATCCGGACGCGTGCGGCTATCTATACGTGGATGGACATGTCAGCGTCTACCACGGGGGGCAGACCGAGCTGCCCCGCCGCTACGTCTCGAGGCAGCGGCTCTGCCTCAGGGGTATTTCGAACTACTGGGTCAACGACATGCTCGGATGTCCTTTTTTCGTTGTGGAAAAACAGATAGATAGCGGACTTCTCGCGGCACTCAGGGAAGACATTGTTCCACGGCTTCTCCGCGATGTGCCCGGACAACCTTCGGAGCGGGAACTGGCAGATGATCCGTTCTTGTGCCGTTTCGTCATCGTGTTCGACCGCGAGGGCTATAGTCCGGAGTTCTTCAGGGAAATGTGGGTCGAATACCGCATCGCCTGTCTGAGCTACCACAAGCATCAGGGCGGCGACTGGCCTGTGGAATTCTTTGCCGAACACAAGGTCACACTGGCACATGGCGAGACCGTCGATATGCGCCTTGCGGAAATGGGCACATACGTCGGTTCCGGTGGAGCCGGGCTGTGGATGCGTGAAATCAGGAAGCTGTCGGAAACCGGACACCAGACCGCGATTATCGGTACCGTCTTCAAGCCGACGATGGCACTGCTGTCACCCCGTATGTTCGCCAGATGGTGCCAGGAGAACTTTTTCGGATATATGATGGAACACTTTGCAATTGACTTACTTATGGAGCACGGAACCGAAACGTTTCACGGCACCGAAAAGGTGGTCAACCCGGAATGGAGGGATCTGGAAAAGCAACGCAGTTCGATCACGGGAAAGCTGCGGCACCGCAGGGCCAAATTCGCGGAACTTTCCATGAATCCGGAGGAAGAGGACGACGTGAAGAGGCATCTCAATTGGGAAAACTCCAAGGCTGCGCTTCTTGAAGATATAAGGCAATATGAGTCGCGGCTGGAAGAAGTCAAAACTCATGCAAAGGAGACCCCAAGGCATATAACCTGGAGCGAACTGCCGGTGGGGCGGAAGTTCAATAAACTGGCGACATCGCGAAAGCGGCTGGCCGAGACTGTAAAGATGATCGCATACAGGGCGGAGACGGCAATGGCGGGAATCCTGTGTGGCCCGACAACATCAAACTCGGAGGCAAGGGCCATACTGAGGAGCATGTTCAAAAACGAGGCCGACATACTTCCCGGCGAAGACGGCAAATCCCTGCGGGTGATCATACATGGAGCACCCACACCTGCGGCCAACAGGGTGATATCAAAATTACTGGATCATCTCAATCAGACGGAGACGGAATATCCCGGAACAAATCTGCGTATGATATTCGAGGCCGCCGCCCGGCCACCACCTGAATAAAAAAAAGCAAAATGGTGCCATTCAAAATTCACAGAGGTTCAGATGTCTGAAGGTGCGTCTGGTAGCATGGTCAACTGCCTTATTGTCGGACGCGGAGCGAAAGCGGGAAGACCTGCGGTTAGCATGGAGAACGGTCGGATTGAACGCTGCACAATCCTAGAGAGCGGTATTGGTGTCCGCCTGATTAAGGGGGGATCGGTAAAGGGTTCCATCATCACCAATTGCACGACAATACTGGATATCGGAAAGCTCGCGTCTGAGAGCATATTTGTCGACAAGACAATTCTCGGATTGGGAGAGGTATCCGCAGACGGAAAGAAGATCAATCAGGAGTCTTGGCCTGAATTCGTGAAGAACTCCAAGGGAATGAGCGGTGCTATCATCGACAGACCCGCATTGGAAGGTCTGCTGTTCCTTTTGCCAAAAGATTCGCCGCACATCAAGGCGGGTGAAAACGGGATGACACCCGGGGCAAACCTGCCGCCCGACACTAATTGGAAAACGCAACTGGGAAAATAAGATAATTCGGCATCCGACATTCGATTGTTCAGAAGTTGCGGC
>CAIZQW010000070.1 GCA_903935195.1 uncultured bacterium | reverse complement strand
GGTACGATTCGTACCTGCCCTGCCTGGGCAGACATTCTTCACTTCTCGAATTGCAAGGGGAATATATTGATTGATTCCTGTCGTTTCTCCGGGATGCAGGATGATGCCATCAACTGTCATGGGACCTACTTGTACATCGTTGAGAAAACAGCAAGCAATCAAGTGCTGGTGCGTTTCATGCATCGCCAGACGTATGGTTTCCCCGCGTTTATTCCAGGCGACGAGGTCGCTGTCATCTGTGCGCCTAAGACGAGGGAATACCCTGACAATCCGCGCCGCAAGGTGACGGCCCTTGAACGAAAATCAGACAGGGATTGGCTGCTGACGCTTGACGGAGACGTTCCGCATTTTCAAGACAAGGATGTGATTGATAATAGGACGTGGCATCCCAATATTACCGTCTCCAACAATCATTTTAGCGTGGCGCCTGTGAGTGGCCTTAACCTGCTCACGCCTGGCAAGGCCCTTGTGGAGAATAACACGTTCCATCGCCTCAGGACGTGTGGTGTTGGAATGGCGGTTGATTCATTGAGCTGGTTTGAATCCGCACCCGTTCGTGATGTGCTGATCCGTGGTAACACCTTCATTGAGTGTGGTGTCTGGGTCAACCCGGACCTTTCCGTCGTCCAGCCTGACGAGCCAATCCATGAGAACATCCGTATCATCGACAACGTCTTTGTTAAGACAGGGGTGAAGGCAAAGGGCATCAGGAAGCTGACGATAACCGGCAACAGGTCGGCAGATGGACCTCTGCCAATCGAGAAAGATAGTTCGTGCACCGAATTGAAAATTGAGAACAACGGACAAAAGTAATGAAACAGAGGAGTGCGATAGTTGCAGGGGTAGTCGGAGGCGCGGTGTTCATGTGTAGTTTGGCTGTTGCCGGGGCGGTGGCCACCACCGCTGCCGCTCCTGCCGGGGAAGCCGGTCACGCGGAGAACGGAACGGCACCGAAGAACTATCAGCAGAACCTGAAACTCACCGCGCCGATCCGTTCCTGGGACGAGGCGCTGCCGCTCGGCAATGGTCTGATGGGCGGCTTGCTCTGGGGCGAGGGCAACACCGTGCGCCTCTCGCTCGACCGCGGCGATCTCTGGGACGAACGTCCGCACCACGAAGCCGGTTGGTGGAAGAAACGAACGTGGGCCAAAGGCGGCGACTGGGACGGCCCTTACAACGGCGTCACGCCCACCAAGCTCCCCGCCGGTCGACTGGAGATCACGCTTGAGCCGTCGCATAAACTCCAGGCGTTTGAACTCAACCTCGCCACCGCCGAAGGCGTCGCGCACTTGACCGACGGACAAAAGCTGACCGGGTTCTTCAGCGCCACGGAGCCGGTGTCACTGTTTCGCATCCCGGGGCCGGAGCCAAAAGAACTTTCCCTGATCCCGTCCGGTGCCAAAAAAAATGCCGGCGATGCCGGGCCCGGCAGCGGCGGCGCGGTCAGCCGGCTCGGTTACCCACCGGCTCAGTTCGGTCGCGACGGGACCGCGCAGTGGTACGTGCAAGAGGCCACCGGCGGCTTGAAGTATTGTGCCTGCATCGAAACGAAACGCGCCGGCGATGAAACGCTCGTCGCCGTCACGGTTACGTCCACCAACGACGGCGTGGACGTGCTCGCGTTGGCGCGGCGACGTTGTGCGGCGGCGCTGGCGAAAGGTTATGCCGGGATGCTGAAGCCGCACGCGGCTTGGTGGCGCGAGTTCTGGGTGCAATCTTCCATCAATGTGCCGGAATCGGAAATTCAAAACTATTACGTCCTGTGCCGGTATTTCTACGGCGCAGCCTCCCGGCGGGGCGCGCCGCCGATGCCGCTCCAAGGCGTTTGGACCGCCGACAACGGCGGGCTGCCGCCGTGGAAAGGCGATTATCACAACGACCTCAACACGCAGATGACTTACATCGGCTACCACGGAGCCGGTAACTTCGACGAGGGGGCTTGCTATCTGGACTTCCTCACAAAACTCACGCCGACTTTCACGGAGTTCGCGCGCGACTTCTACGGCACACCGGGCTTGTCGTCGCCGGGCGTGATGTCGTTGGCGGGGCAGCCGCTGGGCGGGTGGGGGATGTATTCTCTCTCGCCGACGATGACCTCGTGGAACGCGCACCTGTTTTATCTGCACTGGCGTTACACGATGGACGAGAAGTTCCTCCGCGAACAAGCCTACCCGTGGTGCAAGGCGGCCGGTGATTGCATCCGCGCGCTGCTCAAGCCAGATGAAAAAGGCGTGCTGAAACTGTTCCGTTCCTCCTCACCGGAAATCTTCGGCAACAGCGCGCGCGCTTGGCTGATCCCCAACAGCAACTACGATCTGATGTCCATGAAGATGCAATTCCTCGCGCTGACCGAAATGGCCGAGGCGCTCGGCAAACTCGACGAAGCCAAGCAATGGCGTGACACCGCCACCGCGCTCGGCGATTTCCACACCGACGCCAACGGGATATTGCTCTTGGATGCCAAGACGCCACTCACCGAAAGTCACCGGCATCTCTCGAACATCATCGGCTTGTTCCCGTTCAACCTCATCACCTGCGAAGGCGGCGAGAACGACGTGCAGCGCATCAAAGCCTCGCTCGCGCAGTGGGACAAACTCGGCACGAGCCAATGGTGCGGCTACAGCTTCGCGTGGATGAGCGGACTCAAGGCGCGCGTGGGCGACGCCGAAGGCGCACTACGCAACCTCGACATCTTCGTTAAAGCGTTCATTTTACGAAACGGCTTTCACGTCAACGGCGACCAGACCCGCAGCGGTTTCTCCAGCATGACCTACCGGCCCTTCACAATGGAAGGCAACTTCGCCGCGCTGCAAGCCGTCCACGAAATGCTCCTTCAAAGCTGGAGCCCGACGCCCGGTCAGCGCGACACCGAAATCATCCGCATCTTCCCGGCCACGCCGTGGCGCTGGCACGACGTGTCGTTCAGCGACCTGCGCACCGAGGGCGGTCACCGGGTTTCCGCCCGGCGCGAAAACAACGCGACGACGTGGTTCCGCATCGTGGCTGGTAAGGACGGCGTGATTCGCATTCGCGATAACTTCGGTGGCCGCGCGCCGAAAGGCTTCCGGAAAGTCGGCGACAACTTCGAGGTGACAGCGAAGAAGGGCGCGGTCATCGAAGCCAAACTCGCGAAGCCGTCCGAGATTCCGCCCGGCCCGGCAAACCTCGCCGAGCCGGTGGTGATCAAAGGCGCGGGGAAAGGCTAAGGGGCATAGCTAAGAAATGCAACACATGAATTTTAGGTGGGGTATCAAGTCACTCAGGGAACAAAGGATAAAGAGCTCGCCAGGGCGTACCGGAAGACGCTCCGAATCCCTGGAGGAAAGAAGGCCTGAGGTCAATTGCTGAATGTTTAGTTACGGCCCTTAATCAATCTCAGGAGCCGGTCAAAGAAGACCATAGCAGTGTTTACAAAGTGGTCCATGAAAAGCTGAAGACTTTGCGATTAAAAGACAAATAGGAGACAATGAGATTATGAAGGTACAAAGGATATCTGGGGTAATTTATTTAGCGGTCATTGTCCTTTTGGGACTTTGCCATTTTGCATTGGCGCTCGACAAGAAGGAGGCTGCTGCTAAGGGCCGCGTGGAGACGGTTGCCGATGCTGATATCAAAAACGATTCTATAGCGCTGAAGAATGATGTTCTTTCTGCAAAGTGGCAGATAGCGAGCAAACAACTGCGCGGTTCCATGTTTGAGAACCGGATCGAAAAAACATCAATGGTAGTGCCTGTTGATGTTTTTGTGTTAGAAACCTCAACAGGGCGTATTGCCTCGTCGGAGTGTATGCTTGAGTCGACGGCGATTGAGGAATTGAAGAAAGATCCCCGGGCGTTACGCAACGCCGAGCATGTGTCAGGGAAATGCGTTGTGGCTAATCTGCTGCATGTGGCAAGCGGTATTAAGGTGTGTTGGCGTGCGGAATTGAGGGATGGGGCTAACGCATTGCGGTCCAAGATTACCGTGATGGCTGGTAACGAGCAGATTGTGATAAGTAAGATTATCCTGCTCGACGGTGGGGTCCTGGCGGGGGCGGAGACAATCGGCACCGCACAAGCTTCTCCGGTTGCAGGATCCGGTATATTCCTGGGTTTTGAGAATCCATTGGCCTGGAACACCGTGAAAGAAGGTCGGGTGACATGTGTGGATAACAACCCTCATACTCTGGCCGCACTGCAGTCCCATACCGCCTCCATTATTCTGGGAGTGTATCCCAAAGGGCAGTTGCGTCGTGCGTTTCTGTGTTACATCGAACAGGAGCGCCCGCGTCCGTATCGGTCATGGCTGCATTACAACACGTGGTACGATCTTTCGTGGCGCGACCCGTCATCTGTCATTCGAGTTTTCAATGAAGCGCAAGTGTTGGATGTGATTCATGGCTTTGGTGAGGAATTGGTTAAGAAACGCGGTGTGAAACTGGATTCGTTTATGCTCGACGATGGTTGGGATGATCCTGCAACTGTATGGGATATTGATCAAAAGAATTGGCCGCATGCCTTTTCCGAGGTGCAAAAAGCGGCAGCGCAATATAATGCCAATATCAGCGCATGGTTTTCGCCGGTGGGCGGGTATTGTGAGCGCGCATCCCGGCGTTTTGCCGCAGGGAACAAGCTTGGCCTGAAATTTTCATTTTCGGATACTAATTACTACCGGCGTTTTCGTGAGCAATGCATGAGCTTTGTAAGTGAATACGGCGTGAATGGATTCAAGTTCGATGGTATTGGCAACGCCGACAATATTGATCCCGCAATCCGGTTTTTCAGCGATCTTAGGAGTGTGCGGCAGGATGTGTTTATCGATTTGACCACAGGTAGCTGGCCGAGTCCCTTCTTTTTGTTGCTGGCGGACGCAACTTATCATGGAGAGTGTGACTACGGTTTTTGCGGCAAGGGGTCGGCGCGCCAGAGATGGATCACCTATCGCGATGGAGCGGTGTATGTTGGCGTGGTCAAGAAAGGCCCGCTTTACCCGCTCAACTCCATAATGAACGGCGGCATTATCTATGCCACGAATGCGCCTGGCTCAGCAACCGCCTGGAATGGTATTGCCATCAACTCTCCTGGTGGATTGAATGTCGATCTTTGCAACGATTTCAAGGACGAGGTTAGATCCTATTTTGCCAGTGGGACACAGTTGCAGGAGCTGTATATATCGCATCGGCTGATGACTGCGACCAATTGGGACGATCTTGCGGCGGCAGCGAAGTGGTCGCGCTCCAGACAGGATTGTCTGGTTGATGTGCATTGGATAGGGGGCAATCCTCGCAACGGAGAAGTCTATGGATGGGCGGCGTGGACGGAGAAGGGTGGGGTCTTGGCTCTACGGAATCCTGATGACAAGCCGGCGACCATCACCCTGGATCCAGCGACGGCTTTTGAATTGCCGGAAGGCGCTCCTCGCAACTATCAGCTTTGCAGTCCGTATCCGGACCAGCGGGTGCAGAAGATGGCATTTAATGCCGGCCAGCCGGTCGAATTCCAGATTCAACCTTTTGAACTGCTGGTCTTTGATGCGCTTGCCAGCGAGAAAAAGTAAAGCCTGATGATGGTGGGAAATAAAAGGTACATAATGAAACAGATGAGTGCGATATTTGCAGGGGTAGTCGGAGTCGCGGGGTTAATGTGCAGTATGGCTGTTGCCGGGGCGTTGGCCACCACCGCTGCCGCTCCTGCCGGGGAAGCCGGTCACGCGGAGAACGGAACGGCACCGAAGACCTATCAGCAGAACTCAAAGGAGTCACCGCTGGCACCCACCTTACTCAAGGCGCCTGCGTATAATGTCGCGGTCGAGGTTGACACCCGTGCGCCCGCCAAAGCCTACAGCCGTATGATCTTCGGCGGGTTCCTGGAGCACTTCGACAACCAGATTTATGGCGGGGTGTTCGAGCCCGGCTCGACGCTTTCCGACAAGGAAGGCTTCCGCCTTGATGTGATCGGAGCCATACGGGAGCTGCGCGTGCCGGTGATCCGCTGGCCGGGTGGTTGTTTCGTGGATTCCTATCACTGGCGGAAGGGCGTGGGGAAGGTCCGCCAATCCTACGACGATGATCGCTGGGGTGTGATTGAGCCGAATACCTTTGGCACGCACGAGTTTGT
>CAIZQW010000069.1 GCA_903935195.1 uncultured bacterium | reverse complement strand
GATACGTTCCGGCTTCAGGAAAAGTCACCTCTGTCTTTGCGTTTTGAACGGGTTTACCCAAACCATGCGCCAGCAGATAGGGCGAGCCCATGATATCAACAAATTGCGGATCAAGCACCCACCCGCCAGAAACCTTGAAGCTCTCGGACTCCACTAATACCTCACCTGCCTGTACACGCGTGAAGACGCCAAGAGAGGTGAGAAGGCAAAAAAGAAAGATCGCGTGGCTTCTCATTGTTTATGTTCCTTTAAGTTGAACGCTCAGCATTTTATCCAAGTTGCAGCAAGTATAGGACGAGCGGGAATCAAGCGCAAGTGGAAATTGTTTGATTGAGGACGCAAAGACCTGAAGACTCAGAGACTCAAAATAAAGAACCAATCTGCGGCTCAACTTCGCTTACTCATCCCCAGCCTCCTTGAGGGGTTTCTTCGGCTTGGAGGGCGGCAGGAAGCTTTCTCCAGTGACCACGCTTTTACCGGTCTTCTGTTCCAGTGCGAGGCGTGCGCCCTTGGCGATTTTACCACCTTTTTTACCCGCTTCGGCATTTTCAATCATCCCGGTTGCAGAAACGCTTTCAGCAATCTGCCGTGTGGAAAGTTCCGCCAGAGCCGTGAAGATAAGCTCAGCCTCGCTCATGTGATCGCGCAGGTTCTGGGTTTTCAACCCCTTGATCGCCTTGTGCTTCTTAACCGACACCCCGCTCCATTCCTGATGAATGAGGTTGGTCAGAAAGGCAAATGCTGCCTCGCCCTTGATCTCGTGACCTTTCCAGTAGTCAGTGAGTTTATTGCGGGTCTCCTGCCCCATCATCCGCTGTTGAATCCACTTCTCACTGCGACCATGCTGCTGCCAGAACTCGCGGGCGCGGTCTAGCGACCTAGCCGGATCACTCATATCCTGGAGTCGCTCATACCCCACCTTAGCCAACCACTGCTTGAAAGGTTCCGCCTTCGGGGATGGAATAGACTGAATAATGCGGAACAGACCTTCGACAGAAGCACAGTCTGTTTCTCTCATTTTCCCATCGGGGGCTTTAAGCTTCAACTGTCGACAAATTGTCGACAGTTCAAATCCATCCTCGGTTTTGACGCGAGTTTTCATTTTAAACCAATAATCCCTAGCATTGACGCTGTCTGTCAGCGCCGCAATCACATCTACCACAGAGAAATACCAGATCTCTTGAGTTTCATCGAAAAAACGACGTATCGAATGCTTCTCAAACGCCACGATTGCATGTTCTTTGTTCATTAACCCTCCATCTTTTGATAGTTATTATGGGGTAGATTATACTCGGTCGGCACATGGATATTCAAGGAGCAACGCGCGGGACGTGAGAAAAATTGAGGACGCAAAGACATGAAGACTCCGAGACTCAAAAGGAGAGACCCAAGGACCGTGAAGACCCTTGGGGTCTTATAGTCTATCAGTCTCGGAGTCCTTGGCGAAGGAGAATGCCAACTGCCAACTGCTATTTCACCGGCTTCAGCGTGAAGTTCTTGATGCTGACGCCCTTATTGGGGACTTCCGCTGTGAACATGATGGTGTTGCGTCCGGCGGTCAGGGCGAGCACAACAGGCTTTGTATCCTCCCACATGCCCTTCGTGTATGGCAAGGGAAGATCGAGCAGTGTTCTGCGGTTGACGCGCAATATGGCTTTGCGGTCCACCGTCACGGTGCAGACCTTTGCAACCAGTTCGTACTTGCCGTCAGCGGGCAACTCGAAGGTGTACTTGAGCAACTCGGGCCTCTGGCCTGCCAGCGCGTAGTGAACTTGCACCCCGGTGTTGTCAGCTGTCCGCATGAACTTGATCTTATCTGTGCTCTCAGGAGAGGTACACGCTGCCGGCGGAATCGTGATCACGCCATCCTTACCGAAGACAATCGTCTTGTCCGCCTCTGTCATCGCAATGACAGGGAACCGAGGAGCAGGAGAGACCTTAGACTTATCTGGCGTCCAATCCGATGCAGGAGACTCGGCAGGTTCATTTGATTCAGCCAGCTCCGCACCGGTTGCGGCCAGCTCCGCGATCCGAGCTTTTTCGATAATCGCCAACTTTTTATAAAGCGCGAGCGCACTCCAGAAATCACCGCCAATGCCATACTGACTCTTGCTCACCTTCTTCTCTCCCAGCGCTTGACCGACCCACTCGGCCCGCAGGACTTTCATGTATTCATTCGTCGCACACCGCGCCCGCTCTTCCAGCGAGAAGTCCAGACCGCAGATATCCCGGTGGCTATTGAAGGTCCAATGCGCGCCAAAAACCGTTGTCCAGCCCGTGGGTGTCCAACGGCACATCGCAGCATGGCCGGTCTGACGGGCGCCACGGGTCGGGATTCCAAAGGCGGCCGTGGAGAGCTTGCCCACAAAGCAGCGCGGACCGCAAATACCGCCTTCAAGGAAAAAGTCTTGGAAGCGCGTCAGGTTCAAGTCCGGTCGCACAGGTCTGCCAACATTGCTCGTGTACGGCACATCGGTCTTGACGATCGCGCAGTAACGCCAGTGAAAGTTCGTATTGACGATATGATCCGGACGATAATTGCGCAACATGGTGCGCATCCAGTTCATGTCCTCAACCCCGCTGTTGTACATCACGAAGCGCCAATTGAAGTCACTATAGGTGCCAAAAGCCGAATCAAGCAGCCCGTCAAGGTATGCTTTTTCATAATCCAGATATATCTCCACCATCACTTCGGCTGCTGTCTTGCCTTCTTTAGTGATACATCCGTCAGGATGCTCCATTGCGCTTGCGAGCGCAAAGCGCTGGAAGAATCCCTCACTCGCCCTCTTACTGGCCTTCTGGATAGCTTTGTATATCTGCATCGCCTGGGGATACTTTCCCTGATAACAGCCTCCCAGCTCCATGATCTGCTGGATAAGCTTGTCATCCCCCAGAAGCTCATCCATCAGCGCTTCCTCTTCCCTGCCCTGTTGCGCGAACAAGGCAAGCATGCGCGGGGTGGCCTCTGAAAGCAATGCGGTTTTCGCCAGTTTAGCATCGAATTTGTCACTGGCCAGAAAAGCATCCAAGTCGGCCAGCAGGGTGGCGGCCGTCAGTAGCGCGTTAGATTGCGCAACTGCATAGTGTGGATTCGATGGAGCATATTGCGGAGGGGCGAGCTTGGCCCCTTTCGGATTCGGCTGAGCCGGCACAGCCTGCACTGCCGCATGGGCATTTATAAAGGCCGCCTTCTTCTGCGCGTCCAGCGCTGGCACTGTTGCAGTTGCAGAGATCTCCTTTTTCAACGCCTCGAGTTGTGCTGCGTATTTTGCCAGAAGCTGCTCGCCCTGTGCGGTCAGAGCCGCCTCACTCCATTTTACTGTGCTGACCTGATCGGCCTCGGCATCATTAACTGTGTCAACGCGGCCCGTCACCGCCGCCTTTTTGTCAGCTGCCGATGCAATATGGCAAAGTCCCAGAAGGACCATGACCGTTATAACAAATCGTAAACCTGGTTTCTTTTGTGTTTTCATAATCTCATTGTCTCCTATTTGCCTTTTAACCGCAAGGTTTTCAGTTTCTCGTGGAACTTCTTATACACATTGTTAGCGTCTGTTTTGGCAGGTTCCTGGCAGCGCTTTTGCAAAGCAACGGCCTCTTCCTTCCGTTTGAGCTGCTCCAGAATAAGCGCTTTTGTCGCCCACAACTCAGAAACGACATCGCACGGCTTCTTTATCTCAATCCCCGCTACCTCCTCGCGCCAATTCTCGGCCCTTACCTCCCTGACCCGGAAATGAATTAGCTTGTGCGCGTCAATCGCCGTATCTATCGATTCAAGCGCATGGGTCCAGTCTTTCAACCCCATGTAAGCAAGCGTCTGCCCGTGATATCTGGGCGAGCGCCAGCCGAAGCGATCCGGCTCTGCAGGCAGGAACGGACCGGCAAATATGCGCGCAGCTTCCTTATAATCGCCTTTGGTAAGTGCCGCATAAGCTGTCTCCACTTCGCACACCTCAGTCTGAACCTTCAATCCCAGATGGATCGCGAATGGAAATCCGAATTCGTTTTTATACCTTAAACTCGATGAATTCCACGCGACCGTACCGTCACGCCTCAAAAGAAATATATTCGGAATCTTGTCAGCGGAAAAGATCCCAAACTGCCTGACCATCGGGTTTTTGAGCCCTCCGGGAACCATGGCCGCCTGACAGGTCCATCCGTTTGTCGCGACGAGATATTTTACATGCTCCGCATCGTCAGTCAAAAACGCGGCAACAAAATGGATGTCCTTGTTAACATGGCTCTTAGTCAGGCGGTTGGCAAATCCCATCACGTTGCGCAAACAGTCATTCCGCAGAGGCTTGCCCTTGCGGTCCAGTTCTGACGGAAAGTCATTTGTCGCCCCGGCAGGCGGCTCAACAAAAAGAAGATAGGTCAGCTTCCCGTTAGTATCGTTGGGGAGTCTTAACTTTGTACCGTCGAGGGCTGTAAGCTCTATGTTTGGAAACGAATTCGTAGGGATAGGATAACCATGACTTACTATATCGCCTCGCGCATCTCTCTCGCGTAGCGTGTAGTTTGGCTGAAGAAACCTGTGCCTGTGATGCCTGTCCCGCAGAAACGCTGTGAAGTCGTAGAATGCGGGATTATCGGCGTGCTTCGCAAGGAACCGTCCGCGGTAATCCTCAAACATTTCCCGCGACCTTGCGTCAATCGCGAGCAAGCAGGCGGCCGCAAGGGCTGACGCCGGCGCTTTATCTCCACCACAAGCCTCAACATAGCCTGACACCACAGATTCAGCCTTGCCGTCACCGCTGCGAAGCGCGTCTTTTGCGAGATAAAACCGGGGCACAGCATCCGCTCCGGCCGGCAGTTCAGACGCAAGCGCGGATTTAGCTTCTGAAACGGCCTGCTCCAGAAAGCCCTGATCAAATGACAGTTTCCAAAGCCCCGTCAGCGCAATAATTTTGCAGTTCCGCACAAGCCCGATGCCGGCAGCTTTGGGATGCTGCCGGATCACATCATTGCAGAGCTCGACCGCCTTCCTGTAGTTAGCAAGCGCCTCTTCTTTTTTCAGGCGATATCTTAAGGGAGCCTGCACGAAACAGTCTCTAATGGCCTGCACGCCGGGTGCAACATCCGGCCCCGGCGCAGAGCCCTCATCACTTCCGGCAAGAAAATCTCCAATGAAAAGAGACTGAAGCTGGACTGTGTAGCGGGCATCGGAAATCCTATCATCGGATATTGAGAACGCCCCGCTGCGTTCTCCTCTCCAGCCGCTGTCATCCGTCTGGTACCCCGGTGTAAGAACCGCATAGCCATACTCGCTGACAAGAATGACCACAGCATCTCCCTGTGCGTATGTCTTGTAAGCCGGGTGTGTCCTGCCTCTCGGCATCCTGAGGACTTTCCAATCGTGACCCTTCTCGCTCAGGAAAGACTGGCCGGCATCCTGCAGCCCGTCAACATTCAGGCTGAATACAGTGAAGCAGCCCGGATACTGCTCCTGATACTTCTTGACTGTTGCCATCAGGTTTGTGATGCCGGGCTTGTCCTTTGACCAGAACACCATCAGCGACAGGTGGCCAAGCGCGTCTTTGGGCAGTGAAAAGGCGCGCCCGTCCATGTGCTCAAAATCACCTTCGAGCCCGACTGAAAGACGACCGACTTTAAGGTGGTCACGGCGAAAGGCTATAACCTCATGGTCGTCGGCAAATCTCTCGTCAAGCACAGCGATTATCGCCTGCTCAAGCTCCGGAGCATCTAGCTTCTGCACGATGATTGCGCCTATTAGCAGGCTCTTAGCCTCGGCTGAAGTATCGCGGTATCGCTCAATCATGGCGGCCAAAGCCTGCGCCCGCTCGCCCATGGTTGCGCTCCTACCTGAAAGCTCCTTTTCCGACAGGAGAAGGTCAGCCTCCAGCCGCTCCTCTGCGTACGCATCAGGCGCCTTCATCATACGCTCACAGGTCGCAAATACTGCATGGCGATTAACCTCAAGGTTTTCCATGGCAAGCAGTTGTTTCTGGCACTGGAAAACAATGACCAGCGCACGAAACAGGTTCGGCGCATCAGGATATTTCTCAAGAAGCTCCTGCCCTTTGCGGACGGTGTTCTTTAGAGCCCTGCGGCTTTCCACAGACGGTCTGATATCCGCGCTGCGCGGCTGCTTGAGCTGCGCCTCCAGTGCTGCAATATCCGCCTCAGGGATGAGCGCGCCCTGCCCTGCCCGGTTCGTGTCGCGCTCTGGCGCGGAAAGATCCTGCGCCCGTGCCATGCAGGCGCTAAAAAAAAGCAGCATAAGGCTGAGAGCCACGCGTATGAAGGACCGCTGCGGGCACTTTTCCCTGACTACTGATAACTGATCACTTATCACTTATTGCTCTCCGCCTCCATTCCCAGCCTCTTTCGTGTCCCGCGCCGCTGCGACACTGCACAGGTTCGCAAGGAACATAACCGCTCACAAACAACCGCCAATTTCTTGTTTCTCTTCATTATAGCGTTGTCTCCTATTTATCTTTTAACCGCAAAGTCTTCAGCTTTTCATGGACCACTTTGTAAACACTGCTGTGGTCCTCT
>CAIZQW010000068.1 GCA_903935195.1 uncultured bacterium | reverse complement strand
TGGAATAGTGGAATGTTGGAATGATGGGGTGATTCTGCATTTTAAGTCCTGAACCCCCTGGCACGGCCTAGCCTTAGCGAAGCCGGCTGCCCCCCTGAACCCTGAACCCCGAACCCTGACCCCTTCCTCATGAACCGCATCCTCATAACTTCCGACGAACTTCAGGACACCACGGTGACACTCACTGACTTCCGTGCCGATCATATCCGGACTGTGCTGAAGGCGCGGGTAGGGGATGAGGTCAAGACTGGGATGCTGAATGGCTTGATCGGATCTTCCTCTGTCGAGGGAATAGATGAACATCGCGTGGTGTTACGCACGCATCACACGGATCAGCCACTCGAACCTTGTTTCGACTTGCTTCTTGCGGTGCCGCGTCCCAAGGTGTTGAAGCGGCTCCTGCCGCAGCTCGCCGCCTTGGGTGTCGGAAAACTTGTTCTCCTCAATGCCTACAAGGTTGAGAAATGTTATTTCAGTAGTCAGTGGCTTGAGCCTGCGCACTATACGCCGTTACTCATTGAAGGTTTGATGCAGGCGGGTACGACGCGTCTGCCCGAGGTCGTGATCAAACCACGCTTTAAGCCCTTTATGGAGGATGAGCTGGATGTTTTCTTTCCGAATGCCTTGCGCTTGTTGGCTCATCCCGGCGAAGCAAAGGGCCATCAATGGACCCTGGCTGAAGGACAGCGCCCGCTCTTGGCTGTCGGCCCTGAAGGCGGCTGGACCGACTACGAGCTAGATCAGTTTTTGGGACGTGGCTTCCAACCCTTTTCCTTGGGGGCGCGTTCGCTTCGTACCGATACTGCAACCATCGCCTTGATCGCGGTCCTGCAAGAACGGCTTTAAGTTTCTCAAAAACAATATTCCCAAGTCTCGTGTCCCACGTCCCAAGTCTTTCCAACATGCGGCATAATTTCCGCTTGCGCTTGATTCCCGATCGTCCTATACTTGCCGCACATTGCATAAAACGCTAAACGTTCGACGAGAGACGAAGAAATGGATTACGTAATCGCTCCAAACGACTATCGGTTTCCCGACTCAAGAGACGAGCAGATCAAGCTCATCCTTCATGGCTCAGTCAGCGAGGCGATCTACCGGATAAGGAACCAGACACCGCAACCTTTCACTGACTACGCCAAGTATTTCACGGTATCGTACGACGACCTCGTTGGTCACCTGCTTAACCATAAAGCCGAGTTTGACTCTATTTTGCCGACCTCCTCGTGGGATGGAATGAGCGTCGTCAAGGAAGGTGATAACTACTTGTTTCGGTGGCATGACAGAGGGAACGTGATCGAGACAAGACGTGTCGAAACGACAGATGAGGCCGTAAGCATCTTTCTGTCGGAATGGCTGCTGCTGAACCAAGGACTTCAAGCCATGATTCCGAAATGAATCGTCGAACCAACGGCTTGAGGTTACTCGGGTGCCCCGCGGCGGCACCCGCGAGCCTCAGCCGTGACGTTAAAAATTAAATCAAAAGAACGGCTTGACGTAGACACAAAATGTATATACACTACTGATGATGAATTTCACCTGGGACGAAACAAAAAACGGTCATGAACAAAACATCTACACAGAAGAAATCGGGAACTGACTGGACGCGGTTACGGAACATGAAGGACGAGGAGATTGACTTCTCTGACACACCTCCCATTGACCGAGCCATGTTCAAAAAGATGGTAATTCGTATGCCACAGAAGAAGGCTGCTCTTTCGCTCAGGCTCGATCCTGTCGTTATCGAGTGGTTCAAGGCGCAAGGTCCCAGATACCAGACACGCATCAATGCCGTCTTGCAGTCTTACGTCAGGGCGCACTCGCACTAATAATGAGTAGGTGGATTATGAAGTCGAAAACAGTAGCGAGTGAAAATAACTGCCGTGAATGTGTTTCCTGTGAGGTGTTATTTGCTCTTGCCCCGGAGAGTAAAATGTCTTGGGAAGACACAGCGAATGCCATGGCGAAAGACTCCGAAACGTGGTCCGACTGGGATGTGACAGTATCGGATGGTATTAGCGATTGTGTAGAGTTTTGTAGCTAAGGAAAGTAAGATGCCCAAGATTTTCGAGAAAGATGGTTTTAAGTTTTTCTTTTACAGCAATGAACATGAGCCGATTCATGTTCATGTTTGGCTGGGCGGAGGGGAAGCGGTTTTTGTGGTTTCAGGAGAGGATGTTGAACTTCGGTCCTCTGTTAATATGAAGGTTGGCGATTTGTCCCGAGCTCGTCAATTGGTAATAGAGAATCAGGGTTTGATTCAGGAGAAATGGAATGAGTTCTTTAAATAGACAGGATTTGATGTCCGCTGTTTACAAAGATGGATTAATTGTTGTTCAATGCGGAAATGGCGTTGAACTTAAGTTTCCTGTATCTGGAAATCCTCGTCTGGCATTTGGCACGCCTGAGCAGCTCAACAATATCCAGGTTTCCCCTTTTGGATTGCACTGGCCTGACTTGGATGAAGACCTTTCACTCGCCGGTCTTTTGAAGGGCGATTACGGACAGACACAGGACCGAGCCTGTCGTATTGCGGAACAACCGGATGTCTATCTAGGGTCACCAAACCGTTCTTGACGGTAGGGGATGAAGGAAGACGTTCTCCCGCAGAGGCGCGGAGGCGCAGAGGAGATTTTTTCCTATTTTTCGCGATTTTCGGATGCTAAAAATTGCCGTTATAGACAAGGAAGTTATTCTATGTTAACAGTTTCTAAAGAGTGCCACTTTGATGCTGCGCATATTCTGCCTGACCATCAGGGGCAGTGCAAGAATGTGCATGGACACACCTATCGCCTGATCGTGGAGGTCGGCGGTCTCGAAGACAAAAATGACATGATCATTGATTTCAAGGATTTGAAACGTATCATGGGAGAGGTTATTCTCTCGCGCTTCGACCATTCGTTTATCTATGACCAAAACAGCGACATGGAGTGTGATATCGCTGCCACACTCACGAAATATTCCCTTCGCTGCGTGGCCCTGCCCTTTAAGACGACCGCTGAAAATCTCGCGCGATACATCTTCCAGCTGTTGCAGGCGCATATCCAGGTGAAGTCAGTCAATCTCTACGAAACACCTGAATC
>CAIZQW010000067.1 GCA_903935195.1 uncultured bacterium | reverse complement strand
TCGGAAACCGTGCGAACGGTCGCTGAACTGCGGCTCGAAATAGGCCTCCAAGATGGAACGCAAAACTTCTTGCTGAAGTTTGTCGCTCCACGTGGGCATTCCGAGCGGGCGCAGTTTGCCGTTCCGCTTGGGGATGTAGGTGCGCCGAACTGGCGTCCATCGGTAACGCTCCTCGCGGAGCGCTTCGATGAGCTGTTCAATTTTGGCCACCGACATCCCGTCCACAGTTTCCTCCGTCACTCCTGGTGTCATCGCGCCCGCGTTGCGGTACAGCTTCGCATAGGCGCGAAGGAACAAGTCGCGCTGAAACAGCAGCCGATACAGCCGCTCTACAGGCAACTTACGTTTGCCTCGTTCTCGTATTACGTTGAGTATCCTGTCGGCTCTTCGCATCTCGCGTACCTTCAAGTTACTGCGTTTTCATTCTCTGTTCCCCTTCGCCATGTGGCTGGCTTTCCCAGCCCCGGACTACTACGGGAACTCCGTTGCCGTGGGGCTCGCGCCCCGTAGGCAATCCCATGTTCCGCCGCCGCCGAACGTCGCAGGATGACGTAGGCTTCCTGTTCGTCCCCTTGAATGAGGTCATTCCTCATCGCCTGCCGAGCAGGGCTTGCTGTGCTCGAAAGTCTAGATCACAGCTCTCGACAGCGTCGGTGTGCAGACGTGCTACCGACGGGTGTGAAGTTCCACCGCTGGAGACTGGGATTCAAGCAATCCAGCCTTAGCCTTATCACCCAGATGTTGCAGGTCTGCGCCTCACACGTCTTCGGGCGCCTCCCGCTTTACCAACATGCTGTTTTCCCCTCCTCCTTTCGGATTCAGGTGGGTTGGTTCATCTCGGAGTATCAACCCTGAACTCCGCCCGACTCGGTCGGGAATTCCAGCTGCGCGTGACATGGCGCACAGTTTCCCTTCATCCGGCTCAAGCCGATACAAAGCCCCGCGTGAGCGGAGCCGGTTTCACGACGGTTGTATGCCAGCTTGATGGCGACTGATGCCGAACTTCTTGCGAAAGGCACGCTCCTCGAAGTAGGGCTGCCACGATGGGTCAAACGGGTTGGCTTCCTTGCGGATTTTGACGTGCCGCCGGATTTTGGTGTCGCTTGCCCAAACAAGACGCTTCCAAATCGGCCTGCCGTCCGCAGTACGCTTCTCCGTCTTTACCGCAAACACCCAATTTCGACCATCCAGGGCTGGGAAGTATCGCTTCTTCACCCAGGCCGCCGATTTGTTGGGATGTCGGCGTCTGGCCCAGCGCCAGAGTCGCCGCCAAACCTCGTGATCCACCCGGTCGAACGTCCCCGTTGCCGCCGCGTGCTGGTGATAGTTGGCCCAGCCACGAATGACCGGGTTGAGCCTATCAATCAGCAGGGACTGCGGCACGGTTCCATTCTTGCCGATAATGTCCCGGACTTTCTCCAAGAACGCGTGCGTGTTCTTTTTCGACGGTTTCACCAGCGGCTTGCCGTCGTATTTGCGGAGATTTTGTCCCAGGAAGTCGAACCCCTCGTCAATATGGGTGATGCGAGTCTTGTCGGGCGAGAGCTTCAGCCCCCGCTCGCGCAAGAATTGCGCCACCAAGGGACGCACTTCGCTTTCCAGCAGCTCTTTCGAGTCGCCGGTGATGATGAAGTCGTCCGCATACCGAACGAGATTGACCTTGGGCGCCCACTTTCTGCCGTCCTTCCACTTCTCTTTCGGGAAGTGTTGAGCCAGCAGGGGTTGCAGCCCGTCCAAGGTCATGTTGGCCAACGTGGGCGAGACAATACCGCCTTGCGGTGTGCCTTCCTCCGTCGGAAACAGGATTCGCTTTTCGACGTAACCGGCCTTCAGCCATTTGTGGAGAACCGTCTTATCCATCGGGATATTCTGGGCCATCCACGTATGACAGATGTGGTCGAAGCAGCCTTGGATATCGCCTTCCAAAACCCACTGTGGCGAACGCGCGAAGCTCAGCACTTTGAAGCACTGGCTCATCGCATCGGCAGTGGAACGTTCGGGTCGGAAGCCGTAGGAATCAGGGTCCGCCGTGGTTTCCGCAATGGGGGCCAGCGCCAGTAAGTGGATCGCTTGCATGGCGCGGTCGTACATCACGGGAATACCGAGCGGTCTCTGTTTTCCGTTGGCCTTGGGAATATAGACGCGCCGCAGAGGCAGCGGCCTGTATCCACGATGTTGCAACGACTCAATGGCCTTGCGTTTGGCCGCGGGAGTGGACCACAGAATTCCGTCCACTCCGGCTGTTCTCTTGCCTTGATTTTCCGTCACCCGTTTCACAGCCAAGGCTTTGCCGGAAAACGAGTGGGTCAGCAGCCGTGGCAAGACTTTCACCTTGTTCCAGCGGCCTTCCCGTGTTGCCTTTACGATACGGGCTTGCAGCCTCCTGACTTGGCGTTCAGATTTGGGCCAGTTGATCTGGTTCCAATCTGACGCTCGGTCCGAGGACGCACACATGGAGGCGTCCATGTTCATTTGCTTTTCCTCATGCGAAGGTTCTACAGGTTTTCTCGTAACGACCGACCATGCTGGAAGTCAGCCCGCTTGCGCGGCGGAGTGATGTCGGCACTCCTATCCGCTCCATTACAGAGCGGCGTTGGCTTTCTCCAGCGTTCCGTTGCCCCGCACCTCGTCAGCCGTCCTTGCGGTTGGCCTTCCTCGCAGAGGAGAAGTGAAGGGTTTACCATGTTTCGTT
>CAIZQW010000066.1 GCA_903935195.1 uncultured bacterium | reverse complement strand
TTGGTCCACACTCGGCGCTGGCACCACCGCATTCACCAGCATCCCGCCGCACACCACTCACGTACGTTTAAAATAAAGTATGCGCAAGCACTTTTACTTACTCCTCTCCACCTGCTTCTTACTGCTCTATGCCGTGACTGCGCAACGAGGCGTGAACTGGCAGGACAGTGGTGAATTTCATTATCGTGTTCTGGTCCATGACTATTCCTGGGTTTCAGGTATCGCCATCGCCCATCCTGCCTATATTGTCAGTGCAGACCTTTTTTCCAGCCTCTTCCCTGACGCTTGCCGCTTTTATGCGATCAATCTCTTTAGTGGCCTTGGAATGGTGCTCGCGCTCATCTTGCTCGCACGACTCCTTACGCTGTTTCGGCTGAAAACGTCCACCGTTATCCTGACGGTGCTGACGCTCGGCTTGTCGCACATGGCGTGGTGGCTGTCCACTATTGCGGAGGTCTACACCTGGTCTCTCGCCTTTCTCATGGCAGAGCTCCTCTGCGTGGCGCAGCTCTGCGTAAGAAATTCCGAGGGAGGCCATCAGGAGAAACTCCCTCCACAGGCCCCCAAGGACATAGTCCTGTGGCTTCTCCTTGCACTGCTCAACGGCCTTCATGCCTCTTTCCACAATTTCGCCTTTCTCAACCTGCCAGTCTACGCCGTTCTGTTTGCCTACCTCCAGTGGCGCAGAAGCCTCCTTCAGAGCATCGCACTCCTGCTGCTCACAGCCTGCGCATGGTTCTTGGGTGCTTGCCTTCTTGTCGCCCTCTTCTTCCTCGAATGGTCTGTGACGCACTCCTTCATGGCAACACTTAAGAGTCTTCTGTTCAGCCACGAGTTTGAAAGTGTTGTTACCGGAGCGCGCGCGATCAACTGGTCCCTCGCAAAAATGAATCTCGCCTTGGCCATCATCAGCTTCGTGAGCCCGGCATGGCTCTTTGTCTGTTTCGCAGGACGCACCCGTAGAACTTATTCGTGCCTCAAGCTTACGCTTCTCGGCTTGACCGCGATTCATGGCCTATTTTGGATCCGATATTTTGTGCCTGATCAAGTGACGTTTCTCTTGCCGACACTGGGCCTGCTCGCCATCTGGGCTGGGATCGGACTGGACAGTCTGACACTTGGACGTAAGCAGCTGGTGGTCCTCGGCACCGCCATACTCCTATGCGCTATTACAACTCCGTTGTTACTCAACAACATCCTGCTCGTCAAGCAAGGCGGCGTCAAACGCGTGCGCGAGCTGCCCTTCCGCAACGAGAGCAGTTATTGGCTCTACCCCTGGAAACAGAACGAACGTTCCGCAGCACTTTTTGTTGAGGAGGCGCGGAAGCTCTTGAAAGAGGGTGATCTCCTGATTGCCGATAACACAGCAGCCGGGCCTCTCATGGCTGCACAAGCGGCTGGACTTTTGACCCCCAATATCCGTATCATAACCTTTTTCACAGGTGAGACAGAGGCGGAGCTGCTCTCGCTCGTCGAGAAAAAGGAGCGTGTCTACATTGTCTCACCTGTTGCGGGTTACGCCTCGCCGGCGTTACTTACGGGCTGGTTTCAGTTTGAAAAAGAGGGTGTCCTCTATCGGATCAGAAAGGTGCGCCATGACTAAACGAATCTTTTTATCGCCCCCCTGGATGGGCGGCAACGAACGCGTCTGTATTGAAGAGGCCTTTGCCTCCAACTACATCGCCCCGTGTGGTCCGATGGTCGAGCGTTTTGAAAAGGAGTTCAGCACTTTCCTGCAAAAATCCAACTGTTGCGCGCTCTCCAGTTGTTCAGCAGCACTTGACCTGCTCTGCCATGAATTGAACATTCAGAAGGGCGACACCGTCTTCTGTTCTGACCTCACCTTTGTCGCCTCCATCGCCGCCGCAGTCCACAGGGGCGCGACCCCTGTCTTTATTGATAGCGACGAGACGACGTGGAACATGAATCCTGATTTGCTGGCAGAGGCCTTGACTAAGGCGCTGCAGAACAACCGTCTTCCCAAGGCCGTGATTGCGGTTGACCTCTATGGCCAATGCTGTGATTATGACCGCCTTACCAAACTCTGCTCAACCTACAAGGTGCCCTTGATTATTGATTCAGCAGAGTCCTTAGGCGCGACCTACCAAGGCCGTCCGGCAGGCGCTGATGGATGGGCCAGCGTCTACTCTTTCAACGGCAACAAGATCATCACCACGTCTGGCGGAGGCATGTTGACTTCCCGCGATCCGAAGCTGATTGAACGCGCCCGAAAGCGCTCTCAACAATCACGCGAAAACCATGCTTGGTATGAACACGTTGAACTCGGCTACAATTATCGCATGAGTAATATCGTCGCTGCGATTGGCGTCGGACAACTCGAGCTTTTGCCAGAGATACTGAGGCGTAAAGAACAAAGTTTTCGCTGGTATCAGCAAGAGCTTGGACAGCTCCCCGGACTCGCCTTTATGCCTGAAGCGCCGTATGGCAAGGCCTCTCACTGGTTGACAGTCATCACCCTCGATGCTGATAAAGCTCTCAAGGGGGTGACAGGGCCCTCCCCCAAAATAACTGCGCTCATAGCTGCCTTGGAGCGAGAGAATATCGAGTCCCGTCCCCTCTGGAAACCCATGCACCTGCAGCCTGTCTTTACAGACGTCACGGTCTACGGTGGCCGTGTCAGTGAAAAACTTTTCACCTCCGGCCTCTGCCTCCCCTCTGGCGCCGGCTTAACAGAAGCAGAGGTTAAGCACATTTGCGACGTGATCAAACAAGCCGAGTGTTTTAATTAGTCGTGCTGCCCTCGGCCAAAAATGCTATTATTTTAAAGTTAATTAAATTCGTAGTGGCATCCACAATGTTCGCACAAAAACTCAAACGTGTATGGATTGAATTGGGGCTGATGGTCATCCTAGCCGTCTTCGCTTACTTCAATTATAGAGGCATGATCGGTTATACCCTCTATATGTTTGACGAGCCGTTGGAGGATATGAAGCATGGCTGGGTCATTCCCTTTGTCAGCCTCACTGCCCTCTGGCGGATACGACGTGAGCTTTGGGAAGCGCTGAAGCAGGGATCCCCCTCCTGGATAGGACTTCTCTGGACCTTCTTCTTCTTGATCATGGCTTGGTTTGGAGGTCGCGGAGAACAATCGCGCATCGAACAGCTCTCGTTCATTGGCCTTCTTTGGTCTGTCCCCTACACCTTCTGGGGCAAGCGCATGGCACAATACCTCCTCTTTCCTGCTGGATTCCTGCTCTTCACCGTGCCGATCTCATCGTTCCTCGATTTCTTTACCATGCACCTGCGGATGTTCTCCTCCAGCATGGCAACCGGCATTCTCAATGGCTTCGGAATGGAAATACAACGCTCAGGCACTGCGCTCTTTTCCCGCGTCTTAGGTGGCGAGTTTAGTGTAGACGTCGCTGACCCCTGCAGCGGAATCCGCTCCCTCTTTGCAATGATGGCGCTCACCGCCGCGTATGCACATTTTACCCTCAAAACGCACGTGTCAAAGTGGTTGCTCTTCGCCTGCTCGATCCCCATCGCCATGATCGGCAACATGTTTCGCATCTTCTCCATCTGTTTAGTTGCTCGGTTCTTCGGACAAGAGATCGCCACAGGTTTTTATCACGACTATTCCGGCTTTGTTATCTTTATCATCGGCGTCTTTCTGATGTTTGAAACTGGCCGCGGGGTTGTCACGTTGGAGACCTGGGCCAGCAAATGCTTTCCACGCCTCTTCGCTCTCCTCTCTCCCAAGGAATGCGAGGCAATCAGTCCAAAAGATCACACGTGGCGAACCTTTCTCCCTGCAGGGTTCGGATTCTCTTGCGTTCTCTTTGTTTTTATCAGCAACCAGATGGTAGGCGCCCCGTTCTACGACAGTTCACGCTTTATCGTCCAGAGCCTGCCGAGCCAGATCGGCTCCTTTGCGGGAGACCAGCCCTGGTTCTGCCACAACGACCAATGTAATGCCACCTTTGAAGAGCAGGCGCTGGTTGAAAAGGGGTGCCGTCAAGAGAAGGACTTTAAATGTCCCTCCTGCGGTGGCAAGATGAAAACTGTCTCCCTGGGAGAGTTGCAGGATCTACCCCAAGACACCGAGATCCTGAAGCGCGTCTATCGTTCCACAGACGGGCGCGTCTATTCGATAAGCGTGGTCATCTCTGGACGGCGGAGAGGGAGCATTCACAGGGCGGAACTCTGCCTCCCTGCCCAAGGGTTTGTCATGCTGAGCGCAAAGAAGGAGAGATTGAGTATCCCCTCTGGCCGTCCTCGGGAGGCCCGGATCATCCTTGCCCAAAGGTCCTCCTCTGATTATCGCTTTTCCTTGGTCTATTGGTTTGTCAGCCGGAACCGCGAGTGCGCCTCGCATAGCCAACGCATTTTACTAGACATCTGGGACCGTTCCGTTCATAATCGTATCAATCGTTGGGTGATGGTGGCCATCAACGCTTCGACACCCCTTGATGACAAGGCTTCACGAATGGCGTTTGAAGCTTTTGTCGATGAGTTTTATCAAAAACTACTTGTTCATTAAACATGACCTTGAATCAAAAAAAGTTTTTAGACAACATTCGCTCCCTCACCCTCGGGCTGGTGATTGTGCTCGGATGTGTACACTTTAAAGCTCTTTTGCCCCTCATTCTTGAGTTTAATATCACAGCCCTTTCTCCCTCACAACTGCTGACCTACGAGTGGATCATTCCGATTGTGAGTACGCTCAGCCTACTGGAGCGACGCCGAAACATTCTCCTCGCCGCGAGACTTCCTTCGTGGAGAGGCGTGCTCTATATGGCGCTCTATCTAATCGCCTTCGCCATCGCCATCCAACTCAAAAAGCCACCTTTACAATTCCTCTCGATCGTGGGCTTGACCTACTCGGTCTCGTATGCGCTGTGGGGCAAAGACGTCGCAGTTCTCCTCCGCTTTCCCTTGAGTCTGCTTGCCTTCGCCATTCCGGTCACCTTTTATCTGGACTTCTTTGGGAGCCTCTCACCCCTCTTAGCCGCCTTCTTCAGATGGTTGAGTAATGCGATTGATTTATCGGGGTTTGAATTCTTCAGAAATCTCTTTGATTTGAAAGGTTTCACGCTTAAACCCTACTCACCTTCCAGCGGTATTCAAGCGCTTTTTGCGATTAGTGCCGTGACCTTCTCTTTGGCTCATTTCACGGTTACGAAAAATTCCCAGCGTTATGCACTCTATGCCTGTATCCTGCCGCTCACCTTTGTTGTCGATATTGTACGTTCGTTCTCCATCTGTTTGATCGCGGCTAAACTGGACCGAACATGGGCTATTGAATTCTATAGTTCATCTTCCCAGTATGTCGCCTTTTTTATTGCGATTCTCTTTATCTTCCAGCTCGCCAATCTGATCGTCACAATCAGTACGCGCTTAAAAAAACCTTCCCCCGACGAGTGGCTGCAAGGCCTTGAGAAGATTGAGAAAAGGGCGGAAGAGACTGAGCAAAATCTCTTCAACTCCATCACGATCACCTTTATCGTGGTGTTATTATCCTTGGCGACTTTCTTGTTCGCCGTCGAGACAGCGCCCCAAAATATGGGCGCCAAAAAGGCTCCACCCAAGGCTCCTACCTACCGTATCACACGGTAGTCCATTACTGATGGAAGGGCATGGACTGGAGGTCTTCTAAGGAGGGCACGCAGGGCATCAATAGCCACTGGTGTTGAGGGGTCGCGACAAGCGCCGCTCCTTGTAAATAGCCCACCCAATTTCCTGCGGTGTAGCTTTTCGCTTTTACCCCAGCCAGTAAAGCAGCAATAAAAATGTCGTGCGACACCAAAACCGTCAGTTGCTGCGTCGTCTTCGCTTTCAGCCACTCCACCATCTTAGGCGTTGCAACCGCAACATCATGCGAATAGAGCGCAGATCCTGTACGCAAATAATCGAGCATGTAGTGAATATACCCTCGCCGCATCATCTCGGCTGGCAACTTCTCAATATCATCGTAATAAAAATTCTTCAGTCCCAAAATGGGCTCCTCTAAAACTGGAACACCTGCGCACCCCATACCCTCCGCAAACATTTTCGCTGTCAACTGGCACCGCCTCATGGGACTCGACAGGAAGCAAGCATCACGATGTCCATACAATAACTGCCCCGCCTCGCGCGCCATGGCTTCGCCACGCGGCGTCAGGGCAAGGGAATGCCCGAAGGTCGTATCGCCTGGAACAATCGGCGGCCGCTCTGAATGCCGGATCATCAAGGAAACCTTACAGCCCTCAGCTATAAATTGCCTGACCTTCTTGAAATCAATTGTCTCTGTCAAAATGTTCATAAACATTGCCTTGCATGCTAATTCATTTTTTACCGCAGAGAACACAAAGATCGCATAGATCACCTTCGAAATACTTTGTCTTGCCGTTCTGGGGCTTCTCTTTTCTTTGTGTTCTATGTGTTCTTTGCGGTAATAATTCTCAATCCTCTAAATCCTATCAAAACTCTGCGTCAATCTGTGTTCATCTGTGGCAAGCAACCTCCGTGCTCTCCGTGCCTCCGTGTTAAACTATTATCGCGCCACTTCAATCCGTAGACTCTTCGCATGATTCGAGCGCACTGCAAAACGATCCGCAATACGATACCCCGGGATCCAGACAATCTCGTCGCCACAGACTAAGATAGGGATGCCATCCCGTGTATGCTCCGGCACCTTCTCATCCACAAAAATATCCTGGACTTTCTTCGTCCCCTTCATCCCATACGGCACCATGCGATCGCCTGGCTGACGTCCCCGTACAACCAGCGGCTGATCGTTAAGCGCTTTCGCGTTAATGGTACAGACGGATGGATACGCACCGATGCCCTGTGCCGCACTTTCAATCCCTTTTGAAGCCTTGCAGGTGATGAGTAGCTCCCCCCAGCACGTTTTCCCTCGCAGGTTCACCTTTTTTGGTGGACTCTGAAACAGGGACACTTGAATAATTCTCAGGACACCTTTCTGAACAATCACATACACGTTATCCGTGAGCTGTTCTTTGTCCCCATCTTCCAGGGCGCGTAACCGCTCAACACTATCGAAACCGCTCTCCAGAGGGATCTCCGCTCTCCAGAGCCAGAGCCTCAATACACGGCGTTGCACGGCTAAAGGGGCAGTCTGCAATCGGTTCACATCCAGCGCGTTCTCACCGTCTGAAAGCAGGCATTCGGAAAGCACGGCTTGCGAAAGTTCTTCTAAGAAAGAATCCTCTTCACGCAAGATGTCTGCGCTCCTGCAGAGATTGGAGCGCACCGCGCGGCCAAACTGTTCTTCCAGCAGGGGAAGTGTTTCATGGCGGACCCTGTTGCGCGGAATGGTCACATCCATGTTCGTCTGGTCTTCGCGCCAACTCTTTTTCTTCTGTTTGAGCCAGTCGCGAAGGACTGCCCCTGAGACAGGAAGCAGCGGACGTATAAAGCCGCGCGACCGTGGTTTTAACGGCGCCAAGCCTGTTACCCCTGCCCCGCGCATGAGACGCAACAGGAGCGTCTCTGCCACATCATCGGCTTGATGTCCTGTGGCAATCGCATCAAGCTTGTATTGCATTCGGCAGGATTCGAAAAATTTTTGTCGCACCTCGCGTGCAGCCATCTCGACTGAGAGCGCTTCAGTGAGATGGGCCGTGACCTCATGGCGCTCGACCACACACTGTACGCCGACTTTCTTGGCCAGCGCCTTGACCCATTTCGCATCCTGTGCAGAGTCACGACGAAGACCATGATCAAGATGGAGAAGGAAGAGTTCGATTTTATTTTTTTTGCAGAGCGGCGCCAGCAGATGGAAGAGCGCAATGGAGTCAGCACCACCCGAGACCGCGACACCCAGACGCTTCACCCCCGCCAACAGCCCCTCTTTTTCAACAAAGTGCTGCACGGTCTCCTCTAGGGTGTCTGCTGCTTTAAGTTCTTTTTGATACATATTTGCATAATAACCGCCTAAAGGCGGAACTCCGAACAACTGCCTACTGCTACCCTGGCTCGGCGTAGCTTTCAAGCGAAGCCGGCTGCCGACTGCCAACTATCTTACCCTGCCATGAGGCCGGCGACGGCGGCGCCGATCACGGGGGACTCGTCAACCTTGATCAGCTCGTAGGAGATGCCACGGGGTTTCAGCAGGCTGGAGAGCTCTTGCTGCACGCGATTCTGGAAGTCGGCTGTGAGGGTTTTGTAATAAGTCGAGCCATCCACATTCACGCAGACAGGACGTTTCGGATCTTTTCCTTCGCCAGTCTTGAGAATCGCTGAGGCGAGGTTGACTGCGGTCAACACAGCGGCACGTGCATAAACGGGTGTACAGAGCTGCTTGACTGTCTCGCGATCTGAGGATGCAAAGGCCGTTACCAAGAAGGGGTTGTCTGGCGTGGGCTTGCCACCGCAAAAATCATCTAAGTGCTTATTCGAAAGCCCTTCCCACATTTGGATCGCCTCTGTCGCCGAGGGCGAGAAGCATCCTTTTTTCGCGGCAGCCTTCAGCACCTCAAAGCCGATACGGCCGAGATAAGCGCCGGAGATCATCTTCTCGAAGGCATAACGGCCACAATCATTTGTCTGCGCATCCATCGCTTGGTCAAAGACAGACTGCGTCACGCGGCCAAATCCGCCGGACTCCACATTGATGGCTTGTGCTTCATTGAGGTTTAAATCGCGACGCTTGGTGATTCGGCTATTCTGTTCGATATAAGATGTATTTGTACCTGTCCCTAAGATGAACCCGACATAGGCGCTGTACTCTTTTGTCACGCCTGCGCTCTTGCCCGCTAACAGGGTTGCAACCGTGTCGTTTAAAATCACAGCCTTACGCTTGAAGCCGCGCTTCGCCAACTGCTCCTGAAGTCCAGAACCGATCAGGGTTCCGACAACAGAGGGCACCTTGATCTGCTTGGTCCAATGGATGAGTCGCGCATCGCAATCCGGCAGGATCTCAGCAGGATAGGAGAAACAGAACCCAATGGTCTCAGAAGCTTCAATCACTGGCATCAAGAAGTCGGCGAACGCCTCATAAAAGGCCGCTGCGGTGATCTCGCTCTCGGTCCCGGGCATCGGCTGCTTGAAGAAGGAGCCGATTGTAGGTTTGCCATTCGCATCGATCGAGACAATCGCGGCCCGCAGGTTCGTGCCGCCTGCATCGAGCACCACCACGGGCTTGCCCGTCTTTACAGGCTTACCGCTTGTAATGAACGAGGGGATCATCATGAGACTCGATGGGCGACCTGCCAGGCCAGCCTCCATCTCCTCGATAAAGGCCGTTAATAGCGCCTCACGATTGATGCCCTCAACATCGAGCCCGTTCTCTTTCAGAAAACTGGTAATGTCCATACATGACCCCCTTGCTTATAACTTCACTGGAATGTTGGAATATGGGAATGTTGGAATATGGGGAATACAAGCCTTTGGAGGGCCACGATCAGTCGTGGCCGGACGCGAAAGAGCGCGTCCGGCCAGGTTGCTGACCATTTTCTCTCTCAGTATTCCAAGATTCCAACATTCCATTATTCCATGTGTTAAAACCCAAAATTGCCCCCGACGCGCGCACGAGAGGGTTGAACCAGCTCACGGAAGGGCGCAGGCAAGTTACGATCCTGCCACAAGCCCTGGAAGCGCTGCTCTGAACGCAACTGGGTCCGGGTCGCTTCGCCACCCACTTCGACTGCACGACGCCAAAAATCATAGCCTTCGTTTGTCTTGCCATTCATGATACTCAGCCACCCCACCTCGACCAAACCCCTGGGGTCGCGGGGGGCCACGGCCACATAACGGCGGAAAGCTGCCAAGGCCTTGTCTGTCTGACGGATACTGGACAGAATCATACCTACCTGGAAGTAGCACTCCGCGGGGGCCTTGCTATTCGACATCACAAGGTCACTCAACCGAACCAACTCCGCGTGGAGATTTAAACGCGCATAGATGGTCATCAACTCGATGATGTCTTTTAAATCTGCCCCGCCGCCTTTGTTGAGCTTTGTTAGAAGTTCTTCCCGGCGCATATCCATATTTTCAATGTCTGTGATCTGGTCCAAAAACCCCTTGGCACTGGTATTGTATTCATCAATCTTCAGATACGCAGCGATCAGCGCACGCGCATCCGCATACTTTCGCTGGTTCATGCAGAGCTCGGCTAACCTGAAGTTGCCCTCTGGACTCTCTGGGCAAAGCTCGATAGATTGACGGAAGGCATATTTTGCCTCATCTATCATCCCGCGATACAGATAGAGTCCTGCGATCGCAGAGCGCATCTTGGAGAAGGATTTCTTCGCGTCGGCATTACGCCGAAACTCCTCGCGATCAGTAAACTCCTTGGTCAGCTTGTCCCAATAGGCCTTGTCCTTGGCAACAATCTCCTGCCAGAGCTTGCCATCCTGCGATGGCGGCGGGAGCATCTCTTTGTTGATCTTCATGATCACACCTGCAGGCGTCAAATAAGGATACATCCACTGGATAACATAGCTCTCTTCAACATAGAAGGCATGCTTATCCTTGTTCCAGTCAAAGATGTTCTTGGCAAGAATCCCGTTAATCTCCATCACAGCCAAAGCGCCTGTCACCTGCACGCGACCATCCTGAATGACAATGTCCCCTCGATTAGGACGAGTCCCATTCTGAACCTCCGCAACAAACTGCTGAAAGGCGCGCGCGCTGTCGTCTGGGGCCGGAATGCGAATCGGGGTCTTTGGAAAGTCATTCTTACGGTCCAAGGCGTTCCAACCCCACTTGAAGACGCTGCGCTGCCACGGCTCACGATAGGCTTTCTCAAGTGTTTTGGGATCATCTGGATTCGGGCGACTGAAATCATAATGGTTGCGGATGTAGTTCATGTAGGTGCCGTCCGCCAAGGCATTCTGCGTGATGATGATAACATCCGAACGGTCAAAGTCGCTGCCCTTAGACTCTGGCATGTGAGGACTCTGATATCGGTGCTGCGGTTTGACGCGGCTCTCGCAGAAGATCATGTAGGTGGGCACGAAACGTCCTGGATCTGTTCCTCCGAAGAGCACAGCATCCTTCTCCATGTCTGGATATCCGCCACCCGGACAGAACATGCGATAGCCGAACTGATAGCCGAAGTCATGGGTGCCCAAGGCGCAGAGACTCCAGTTTTTAGCATACGGGATGTAGGGGAGCGCCAAAAGGGCGATACATGCGATATAGACCAGCGCTTTCGGAATCGTCCGCCACACGTAAAGCACACCAGCAAAACACATCGCAATGCCATACCCGATCAACATCGCATAAAAACCATGCGCTGGCGCAAAGAACTTGATCGTGATCTCCTGCTCTTGGCGATCCAGCTTAGGATTGATGATCATGATCAGGCCGAGGCTGGAGGCGAGGAAGGCTGCCCAGATAAAGATACCCCAGGAGCGGCCGGGCCACTCCAGGTAAAGCCAAAAGGCAATCAGCAGACAGAAGAGCGTCGCCAACCCAACACCCCAGATACTGAGCTGAGGTGAAAAGGCGAAGGGGAGCTTTAAGACCGCAGTCCGCAAGAGAGAAACAAAGAGCATCGCGAGGGGAATACTCGCCACCCAGACGATCAACAACCAGACATACTTTTCAGCATTTTTGACGAGTTGTTTAACCAGCCACCAGGTTGAGACCCCCAAGGTCACAAGACCAAAGAGGCAGAGCGGCGTGGAGTACTGCCGCAACAAGCCACGGATAAAGACCCAGATCTGAATATGGATGATGGAGCCGCAGGGATCAGCCATCTGAAGCTTCTCATACTGGCCACGTGTGATTGCATGGAGAAAGCCCTCTTTCGTGGAGGCAAAGCCCCAGTTCATCGGCGGATTGGTCGAAGCCGCAATCGGCATGTAGAGATAGAGCGCGCAACCGCAGAGAAAGAGTCCGGTATAGATGAGCGCATATCGTGGACTCACCCACTTATTAGCCCAGCCAGCAAACAGCAGGATGAGTCCTGCTACCGCAAGAACAACAACCTTTCCCATTCCGGCATCTTCCTTTAACCAGCCAAAGAGCGAAAAGACCGCAGCCAAGCTAAAGAGCACGGCCACGGTCAGATCCCAGAAGGTCGAGAGCGACGTCATGAACAACGGCAAGGACTGAACCTTAACCTTTGCTACGAGCTGCTCTTCCCGTTGACGAAAGAACTTATCAAGCCCGAGCGCAAACGTCCCGGCCACCAATGCTAAGGCCATCACCGCCACAGTCTGATGGTTCGTCATACTCAAACCGTAGGTCAGGAGCGAAGCATACAGAAATCCCTTACGCTGGGGTTGAACCATCCAGGCAAAGAAAAAGCAGGCGATCAGGATGAAGGAGAAGGCGTTCAACACACGCATTTCAGAAACGCTTGCCCAGAGCCAAACCCCTCGGTTAAACCCGAAGAGCAGAGAGGAGCTGACGCCTACCGAGAGGGCGATCCAGTGCAAAAGCCGATCCTCGATCTCTTTGGTCCAGGGCAGAGTATGCAAGAGAACGCGCGTACTGCGCGTCATCATGATCGTCATAATGCCAACCGTCAAACCGCCAGTCACGACCGACATCATGCCGATACGCCAAGCAGGATTACCGAAGGGAATGATGAAATGACTCCAGATGTAACCGAGAAAGGCCCAGAGTGGATATCCCGGGGGATGCGGCACGCCAAAGGTAAAGGCCCCTGTCACCAGCTCTCCAGAGTCCTGCAAGGTCACCTCAGGTGCCATGTTGAGGAAGAAAATATAGGTCGAGAAGAGAAAGGACGCTATCGCGGCGATCCAATCTTCTTTCTTGAAGAAATGTCTTGCCGAATCCTTCGCTGAGTCTTCCGCACCTGTCACAACTTGTTTTTCACTCATCATTCATTCCCTTATTTCACGGTCGCGCCAGCGATTGCACCCGCATCTGGCGAAACAACAAACAATGCGCCATCGGGATTGCCCGCTGCTAAAATCATACCTTCCGACATGCCAAATTTCATCTTGCGTGGCGCCAAGTTAGCCACCATCACAACCTGTCGTCCAACAAGCGTTGCAGGGTCATACGCCTTACGGATCCCCGCAAAGACCTGCCGTGGCTTAGGCTCACCAATGTCGAGCATGACCTTCAGCAGCTTGTCAGCTCCCTCCACCAGCTCCGCGCTGACCACGGTTGCCACACGCAGATCCATCCGCGCAAAGGTGTCGTAGTCAATGGTTACCTTCACGGGTTCCACGGTCATGGCGGACGACCTGCCGGTCGCCCCTGCGGACGGGGCCGCCACAGGCACAGCCTTGCTAGACTCGACCATCTTCTCGACGGCGACTGGATCCACACGTGTCGCCAGATACTCGTAGGGGTTGATCATCTGGTTTTCGATGGCCTTTCCGAGAGCCGCCCAGCAATAGGGCTCTTCATTGAAAAGTGTCCCGACGCGCTTCGCATAAACAGGAAGCACGGGCTGAAGATAGATCGCCAGCACCCGGAAGATGTTGAGCACGGAGGTCATCACCTGTCGCGCAGCCTCCAGATCGGTCTTCACCAACGCCCACGGAGCCTTCGTGTCAAAATACTGGTTGGCGGCATCCGCGAGATCGCGGATCTCCACCATCACTTTCCCGAAATCTCGGGCTTCATAATAGGCGGCAACAGCCTCGGCGCGGCTACAGGCGGTTTCCCACAAGGCGCGGCCCTCGGCATCCATCACCCCCATCTTCCCACCCAAGCTCTTGTGAAGCATCTGGGCTCCGCGCGAGGCGAGGTTGGTAATCTTGCCGACGAGATCGGAGTTGACGCGATGCACAAAGTCATCCAGACTCAGATCAAGGTCATCTGTGGTCCCATTGAGCTTGCAGGCATAATAAAAACGGAGGTCCTGCGGATTCAGATGGTCCAAATAGGTGCGCGCCTTGACAAAGGTTCCCTTAGACTTGCTCATCTTTTCGCCATTGACCGTCAAGAAGCCATGGACAAATACTTGATTAGGCGTCTTGATTCCAGCCACCTTCAGCATCGCCGGCCAGAAGAGGCAGTGGAAACGCACGATATCTTTGCCGATGAAGTGATAGAGTTCCGCCTCCGGATTGTTCCACCAGGCGTCAATCTCCTGCTGATGGTCTGTACACCACTTTTGAAGTGAAGCCAAATAGCCGATCGGTGCATCGACCCACACATAGAAGAACTTGCCAGGATGCCCAGGAATCTCAAAGCCGAAGTAGGGAGCGTCCCGCGAGATGCACCAGCCACGCAATGGCTCGCTGAACCACTCGAGCAACTTGTGGGCCACATCGGTTGCGACGTGCTTGGGTATCCAGCTCTTGAGAAAATCGCGGAAAGGTTCGAGTTCAAAGAAAAGATGCTCGCTGTTCCGAAGGACGGGCGTGGAACCGCAGGTGACGCAGGTCGCCTGCTTCAATTCCTCGGCTGGATAGGTCTGGCCGCAAGCATCGCAGGCGTCGCCGTACTGATTTTCCGCGTTACATTTCGGACAGATCCCTTTGACAAAACGGTCTGGCAAAAACATGGCATCGTGTTCGCAATAGAGTTGCGGAAGCTGTTTCACCGTGATCGCCCCACTCTTCTGCATGGAGGCAAAGATCGTATTGCTAAAGGCGCGGTTCTCCTCGGAATTCGTCGAGTAGTAGTTATCAAAGGCGACCTGGAAATCCGAAAAATCCTTGCTGTGTTGCTCTAGGCTCCGGGCGATCAACGTCTCGGGCGTGATGTTCTCCGCACGCGCGCGCAACATGATGGGCGTTCCATGCGTATCATCTGCACAAATGTAGAGGCAGTCATGTCCACGCATCTTCTGGAAGCGCACCCAGAAGTCAGTCTGTAGATACTCGACTAAGTGGCCAATATGAATATCGCCGTTTGCATACGGCAATGCAGAGGTCACAACAATCTTTCGCTTCGTATTCACAATAAAAATTTTCTCCAGAAAAACGATATAGAGTAGCAAATTCCTGTGAATAACTCAAACCCATTATCCACCGGAGACACTTCAATTTTGCTTAAGCAGCGTGCGAGTGAGGAGATTTTGCCAGGAGGAGATTTTGTCATTGCCAGCAGGAAGTCTTTGGTGCTATCTTAATTACAGTCAAACTGTGGATTACTCTTGCGAAAGTCTTTGTTATGAACAAACCACCGGAAAAACAAAAGAGCGCGCTAAAACTCACCACCTTCTTCGGTGAAGAGGATATTTTGGTTCAGCAGGAAAACCTGCATCGAAATGCCCTGATACGCCTCATGCTCGAGCATCTCTCGAAACGCCATGGCTTCGGAGATGTTGACGCTTACTATAATGCGGTGATTGAGCGTGAAAACACCGAAAACACCATTATCGCGGATGGAATTGCCGTCCCCCATGGCCGTATTGATGGTTTGTCCAAGCCGTTGGTCTGTGTGGCAACCTCTGAAGAGGGCATCCAGTTCCATGCGGGCGGTGGGAAGCCCGTGCATCTGGTCCTGATTGTCCTGATCCCGCGTGATCAGCCTGCCTTTTATCTCCAGATCCTCCGGGCGCTAGCAACCATCATGCGCGACCCTGATGCGCCCAAGGATGTGGCGATGATGAAGACGGCCCATGAGGTCATGAAATATTTTGAACGGTCAGGGATGACGCTCCCCAGTCATATCTGCGCGGCTGACATCATGGTTGAACCCTCCATCGTCCTTCATAACAATGACAGCTTAAAAACAGCGATTGATTGCTTCATCAGTAAAAACGTCTCCGAAATTCCGGTCGTTGATCGTGACGGCGACATGGTCGGAGTCGTCAGTGCTGGAGCCCTGCTCAGAGTCTGCCTGCCAGACTATCTCCTCTGGATGAGTGATCTCTCGCCGATTATTAACTTTGAACCCTTTGCCAATGTGCTACGCAAAGAGCAGAGCGCTTGGCTCTCAGACATTCTGGTAACAACCTACTCCGGTGTGCAGGTCGAAGCACCTGCCGTCTCAGTTGCAGCAGAACTGACGCGCAACAACAGCTCTCGCTGTTACGTGCTCAATGACAAGAAGCTGGTCGGCGTCATTGATTTGCCTGTATTTCTTAACAAAGTATTCCGCGAGTAACCCCTTATGCAAAATGAACCTGTAAAAGAATCACTCCTACAGATATTCTCTAAATTGGCGATCATGACAGCCGTGGTTTCAGCCACAGGCGTCGGCACCTATCTCATCGGTGTGGCTCCGACCGCCTTGTCGCAATTCTCCGTTTGCACCTTTGTCGGGGTCATCTGCACAACACTGTTTTTCTGGCCGCACCGTGTCGCCGTGGCCTTTCTGGGTGTCGCGATCTTGATCGGCTCCCAGGCAATGACCCTCCGGGGGCTTTTGCAGGCCACCGAACTGGATATTATCTTCTTCTTGATCGGTATGATCATTGTCGGCGCCCTGAAGGATCTCGGGGTCCTGACGTGGGTCATCCAGATCATCATTAATCAAAAACACATGACCGGGATGATGTTTGTCACCGTCCTCTGCATCCTTTCTGCGCTCCTCTCCAGTATCATCGGCGAGGTCTCCTCCATTATCGTTGTTCTGGCCCTCGTCTTTCAGGTCTGTGAGACGCTGAAGGTCAGATCCACACCCTTTGTCTTAATGGCCGTCTTGTCGACAAACATCGGTTCTGCCGCAACCATGCTCGGTAACCCCGTCGGTATCTTTATCGGAAACAAGGCTGGCTTCACCTTCGGCCAGTTCCTCTTAGGAGCGACCCCGATTGCTCTGGCGGCTCTCGTGGTGACAACCATCACCTTGCTGATCTGGTATCATAAAGATGTCAGGGACATGACAGAACAGATGGATCTTCATCGACTTCACAATCAGGGCCTCGGCCCCTTGGTACGCATCCCCCATCGGAGAGGGCTCTTTGTGTTGGTGGCCACCATCGGCATCATCGTCTTTCATCACCAAATCGAAACCTTGCTAGGACTGTCTGGGATCGATAACAAGAATGCCTTCTTGATTGTCACGCCGCTCGTGATTGCCGGCATCCTCATGATGTATCGTCCCCAGCGCGCACGTTATTATGTCGAGCATGACGTAGAGTGGTGGACCTTACTCTTCTTCATGTTGCTCTTCGCGATCGCAGGTTCCATGGAGGAACAGAACGTCACCCGGAATTTAGCCGATAAGTTGACGGGACTGGTCAAGGGAGGCCCGGACGCCATGGTCCCCATCGTGCTCGTGATTTCCTCCGTAGGGTCGGCCTTTGTCGATAACATCGTCTTCGTGGCAGCCTTCACCCCCGTCATTCAGGCGCTGGTGGAGCGCTCAGCCGATTACTCTGTCCTTTGGTGGACCCTTCTCTTTGGTGCCTGCTTTGGCGGTAACATTACGGCCGTTGGCTCTACCGCGAACATTATCGCCCTCGGGGTCCTTGAGAAGCGAGGCCATGTGCATATCGGGTTCCGTGAGTGGCTTAAGATCGGGTCCATCGTCGGACTGCTCACCGGACTAGTCGCCTGGGGCCTCTTACTGATCCTGCCTGTGCAGCGACCACTCGTTCATAACAAGGCACCAGCCAAACAAGAGGCTTTCGAGAATATGCCTCTGCATGAACCCATCATGTCTCCTTCGAAATAACGCTAAAATTTTATGCGTAGCGAAGCTGCACGATTCTTAGATGCGATCGCGTATGAACGCGGACTCTCCGAGCATACACGCGCGGCCTACGAACGCGACCTCTCGGATTTCTTCGCCTATCTGGAAAGCATCGCCAAAGTAGGCTCTTTTTCGGAGGTGACGCGTGAACATATCGCCGACTACCTGCTCTATGAAAAGCGGCAGGGACTCTCCATTGCCACGCGTGCCCGGCGACTGGTGGCCATCAAGGTCCTTTTCAACTATCTTGTAGCCGAGGGA
>CAIZQW010000065.1 GCA_903935195.1 uncultured bacterium | reverse complement strand
TATAAGCCCATCAACATGGGGAACTCTGGCGATATCACGCCGGTCATGCTTCACCGTGTCACGCGCGGCAATCTGGATTTCGCCGATGGCCAGCATCCTAAAGTCGCGGTGCTCTTATGCGGCATCAATAATCTCGGGGTATCTCACAGTGCCGGCGGCAGGGAGCAATGGTACCTGGGGGCAAATTGTCCTCCCGCCGACATCGCCAATGGCATTAGGGCGATTGCCCAGGTCTTCCGCCGCCGCCTGCCGGGGACGCGGCTGATCATGATGGCGACCCTGCCGGTGTCCGACGAGGTCAAACGGGCTACGTGCAGACAAGCCAGCGCCATCAATGCCTCCCTGGCTCGCAATGATAATGAGGTGGCCTTTCTTGATTTGCAGGAAAAATATCTGCTGCCCGACGGCTCGCTCAACAAACAGTTGTTTACTGACGGCACCCATCTGACCACGGAGGGGTACCGGGTCTGGGCCAAAGGTATCGAGCCGCTCGTTCAGAAATTCATGGAGGCGCCGCCGCTTAAGCCTGTGAAGATCATGTTGATCGGCGATTCCATGACTGAAGGCGCTGATTCGAACAGTTCTTACAGGCGTTACCTGGACGGCATGTTGCGCAGGGACGGACATCTGATTGATTTTGTGGGTAGCCGGAAGAAGCATAACGATGACAAAACAGAACCGGATAACTATGAATACGATGTTGACCATGAAGGCCACTGGGGTAAAAGCTCGGCCTGGATGGCAGAGAATATGCAGGGCTTGCTGGCCAGTCACGTGCCAGATGTCGCGGTGATCCACCTGGGGACAGAAGATATCCTTTCCAGCAATGCAGCTGCCGAGCCTTTGAGCGACGAAATTGTGAAGAACATCGGCAAGGTGGTCGACACGCTCCGTGCAAAAAATGGAAACGTGAAGATCGTGCTTTCGACCATCATTCCAGTGGCGGGTAAGCAGGATGTGGTTAATATGGTCAATTTGAAGATCTCAAGCTACGTTCAATCCAACTCCACACGTCCGTGCCCTGTTTTTTTGGCGGACCCGTGCAAAGGATTCGATGTTTCAACGGATTTGAGCCATGACAATCATCTCCCAAATGCCGCTGGAGCAAGAAGGATGGCACGAGTGTTTGCTGACGTGATTCAATAAGAATGGAACATGCGAAAGGGATAGAATATGAAATCGACAGGGAAAACGTCGGGTGCTTTTATGGGCAGGATCTTTTTGTCTTCTATATTCCTGCTGACTGCAGCCGTTGGGGCAGAGTCACCCCAGAAAAAAGCGCTGCCACTGCCGGGCGAATCTATTGAAGTTGATGGACGTCCTGCATTCGTTATTCTGCCCTCAGCAGAGCATCTTCTCACAAACCGTCCGCAGCCGTGGGTCTGGTACGCGCCGACCCTCCCAAATCTTCCCGGAGCTGAAGAGCGCTGGATGTTTAAGCGCTTTCTGGACAATGGCATCGCCATCGCGGGCATCGACGTCGGTGAAACCTACGGCAGTCCAGCGGGACGTGCCCACTTCACGGCTCTCTATCAGGAGTTGACAGGCAAGCGCGGGTTCAGCTCCAAGCCCGTCCTGCTGGCTCGCAGTCGCGGTGGACTGATGCTTTACAATTGGGCCGCCGAGCATCCGGAGTCGGTGGGTGGCATCGCCGGTATCTATCCGGTCTGTAATATCCGAAGCTGGCCGGGCCTCAAAGCGGCCTGCGGTGCCTATGGCCTGGCCGCTGCGCAACTCGAAGAACAACTCACCCAACACAACCCGATCGACCGCCTCGCTCCACTGGCCAAAGCCGGCGTACCGATTTTTCACATCCACGGCGATGCGGATGATGTGGTGCCTCTGAAAGACAACTCCGCCTCCCTCGCCAGTCGTTATCGCGAACTGGGCGGCAACATGCGCATGCGCATCCCACCTGGCCAGGGCCACTCGATGTGGAATGGGTTCTTCCAGTGTGAGGAACTTGTCGAGTTTGTCATCGCAAAAGCCAGTCCGGCGGCGAGTCGCGAACCCACGTCGGCCTTGTTCCGGAATCCACCGATGGAGGCACGGCCAGGGGCATTCTGGGACTGGATGAACGGCGATGTGGATTTGGACCGAATTACTTACGAGTTGGAGCAGATGAAGGAAAAGGGAATGTCCGGCGCGGAGATCTGGGACATTGGTGTGATCCATACTCATCCTGAGGAAACAATCCCGGCGGGCCCGACCTTTCTTGGACCTGAATCGATGAAGGCTGTCAACCATGCGATCGAACAAGCGGACCGCCTGGGTCTCCATCTGGGCATGGTGGCCTCGAGCAGTTGGAATGCAGGCGGGAGCTGGATCAAACCGGAGGAGTCCATGAAAGGAATCTATCATTCTGACCTCACGGTTCAGGGTCCCGCCAGCCTCTCTCAGGTCCTGCCTTTCCCAGAGGTGCCGAAGGCGCCGAAGGGCCAAGATGGACTGCCAGTTTATTTCCGCGAAATCGCCGTGCTCGCCTTTCCCGAAGTGAAGAGCAATACCATCGCCGATGTTTCCTCCGTGATCAACCTCAGCTCCAAGATGGATTCCAAAGGCCGGCTCACCTGGGAGGTCCCTGCTGGAAGCTGGGTGATTCAGCGTTTTATCAACAGCATGTCAGGCGAAAGGCTCATGGTGCCCAGCCCGAACTCAGGCGGTTTGGTGATTGACCATTTGGATGGAAACGCGGCCAGGAGCCATTTCAAGTATATGATTGATCAGATTTTGACGATGCGCACGAGTTTGGATTCCATGCGCTATATGGAAGTCGACAGCGTTGAAATCGGAGGGGATGAATCGATGGACTGGACTGATTCTTTTGTCGAGGAGTTCCGCAAGCGCCGCGGCTACGATCCCATTCCTTATCTGCCGGCGCTCAGAGGTAAGAGTTTTTCAGATGCGCTTCTCACCTCCCGCTTCCGTCAGGACTATCGCAAGACCGTCAGCGACCTCTGGATTGATGGTCATTATAGCGCCTCCACAAAGTTCTTGAATTCGTACGGCATGCAGCTCGTCGCCGAGGGCGGGCATGGCGGCTATCCACGCGTTGAACCGCTGAAGGCCATGGGCGTGGTCGATATTCCGCGCGGCGAGTTTTGGAACGGCAGTCAATTCTGGGTCGTCAAAGAGGCAGCTTCCGCTGCCCACATTTACGGCCTTCAGGTGGTGGACTGTGAATCCTTCACCGGCTGGCGGCATTGGCAGGATGGTCCGCTCGAATACAAGCGGCTGCTGGACACCTCTCTCTGCGACGGACTCAACCGCGTCACCTTCCACACCTTCGCGCATACGCCGCCGAGTGGCGGGGTGCCGGGAAATATGTATCACGCTGGCGAGCACTTCAATGTCAATGCCACGTGGTGGAATCAGTCAGGGCCTATGCTCAATTACTTCTCGCGCTGCTGTTATCTGCTGCAACAAGGTCAGCCGATAGGGGATGTCTGTTATTACTACGGCGATGTCGCGCCGAACCTCGTGGCCACGCGCCGTATCGGGCCCGACTCCAAGCGCCTGGATGGAGCGATATGTGCCCATTGCGGTCGGCCCAATCCCACTCCAACCGATGCGCTGGGGACAGGCTATGATTATGATGTCATCGATTCCGAGGTCATTCAGGACCGATTGCAGGTCAAGGATGGCAGGCTGGTCCTGCCCCATGGTGTGAGCTATGAGGCACTGGTCCTGCCACACAATGAGGAGATGCCGCTGCCCGTGCTGGCGAAGCTCGAGAAGCTTGTGATCGAAGGCGCCACCGTGCTCGGACCCCGGCCAACGCGTACGCCATCACTTGCAGAGAGTGCCAGCAGTGATGAAAAGGTTTGTGAGATCACCGGACGTCTCTGGGGCGCTGCCACGGACGCGCCTGCGCAAGACAAAGTGGTTGGCAAGGGACGTATCATCTCGGATAGTAAACGCATTCGTGAGGTCTTGATGGGGCAGGGGATTGGTCCTGACTTCTCCTACACGAGCTCGGGCACACCTGCGGATCTCGATTACATCCACCGCCGTACACTGAACAGCGATATCTATTTTGTCAGCAACACGCAGATGACGGATGCTGATGCCGAGTGTACCTTCCGCGTGCATGGCCGTAAACCGGCATTCTGGCATCCTGATACAGGCGCGATTACGCCTTGCACGGGTTATACGCGCGTGGCTGGCGGAATGAAGTTGCGTCTACGCCTGCCGCCTGCCGGCTCGGTCTTTGTCGTTTTCTCAGGAACTGTAACGGCAGACCTTCCGGAACCCTTGGTGAAGCCGGTTAAGCCGCTCCAGCCTTTTGAAATTACGGGTCCTTGGGAGGTCCGCTTCCCGCCGAAGCGCGGCGCGCCGGAATCCTGCACCTTCGAGAAGCTGGTCTCGTGGACCGAGATGCCCGATGACGGGATCAAG
>CAIZQW010000064.1 GCA_903935195.1 uncultured bacterium | reverse complement strand
ATCGTATCGGCTTCTTTTTGCCTTCCTTGAACGCTTTGTCAAGGATCACCAGTCCATCAGTCCCCATCTTCTTCTTGAGCTCCGTGAGAAACAGATGCGACCCGTCCGGCGGCCTCCCTTTCGGATTGCCGCTTTGCCCTTTCTTGAACTGGTATTTCTTTAAGTGATCTGACATGATGCCCCTCTGTTAATAGCACGGCCGTCAGTGTTAATTCGTCCGAGAGTAGGGGCCCCATTATGTGCTACACACACTGCTGTATAATCAGCAACAAACAGCGCAAGAGTAGAAATCACCATTTTTTATGGGTGTTTTCGCCTTTTTCGGGCTTTGTGCCTTTACGCAAAAGCGCTCAAACACGCACGCAAAACAGCGTGAAAATGCGCTTGGGTTAATACCGCCCGACAAGTCCGCAGATAGCGGACGGGAAATGTCGGGCTCGCGTGGCATCAAAACCATGCCAGCTTGCTAAATTAGCAAGGTGTTTCCGCGTAACTGCTTGCAAATCAAGCTAACCTCTTCCAGTCAACTGGGGAATTTCCCCAGTTCAAACCACCGGCGTGCTCCGGTCGCAGTCCGCAGATAGCGGACGGGAAAGCGACCTCCGCACCGCCTGACCCACACCCGGCGGCTGGGCAGTCCGCGGATAGCGGACGGGAAAGCCCAGCCACCTAGTCCCACCCGCTCCGCTCCGGGCGAAGTCCGCAGATAGCGGACGGTAAATCGCCCTGCGCTACGCTAGTCCGCGCCCTCCCGATGGTCGGCCTTCGGTAAGGGGCCTCGCCCCTCGCCTACGCTTCACCCCGCCAGTCGCATGACTCGGCCTGGCCTCGATGATATCCCTCCTGTCCCTCCCCGCCACGCCTCCCCGCCTTAAAAATCCCCCCTCCGGGCGACCCCACCAAAATTTGAATCGGTTTAAGGGGGGAGGCGCTCGATTTTCGTCTCGCAAGCTTCGCCGAAAGGGGAGGATGACAGCTTGCACTCCGTAGCAAGTCCGAGTACGGATTCGGGATAATCATTCGTCCAGGCACCGGACGTGCGAACCGTCTTTTGTAAGCGTCTCTTCACGGCTCACTTCGCTCGCACGCTCGATCCGCGACGGTTCTTTGCGTCCTCTCCGTCATGCTCCAGCGCGTCGGCTGCCGATGCCACGCCTCCGCTTACCCAGCACGCTCAGGCTTCTCCATCGGCTTCACTTTGTTCAGGCGCCTCCGGTGGCTTCGCTCAAGACCGTTCAGGCTCGGCATACCACGGCTTCACTCAAGACCGCTGCAGGCGCCTCGGTTACTCGACGGCTTCCGCTTACGACCGTTCACGCGCCTCGACTACTCGACGGGTTCACTCCCATCGGCTTCATGTCGCCGGCGAGTACGCCGTTAAGATTCCGCCGATCCAAGCCCGCCGCTTCAGTGCGCCTCGGATACTCGTTGGCTTCCGCGCCGTTCGCCTTCAGGTCCCCTCGGATACTCGTTGGCTTCCGGCGATCCAATGATAACGCTCAGGTCGCAGATCCCTTTGGCTTCACTTCGTTCAGATCGCAGGTCTCTTTGGCTTCGCTGTGTCTTCTTGGATTGCTGGCCAGCTTGTACGCTGGCGACCAGTTGCCTGATAGCCTCACGGCGACGCAACTATCACAAATCGGATGTATAGCGCTTCGGCTTCCCCTCGAAATATCCTACTCGGGGTGATCCTTGCGCAGGCTGCGAGCTTACTGACGCAATCTCGCAGGCTTGCCCTTCGAGCCACGGCGCGTCTCTCGGTCCCTTCAGGGGTCGTTTCAGTTACGGTCGTACTTTCTTCCGTTCCAATTTCAGGTTCTTCTGTTCCAAATCCAGTTTCAGAAGTTCCAGTTTCAAGAGTTTCCGTAGTTTCAGTTCTTTGAGTTTCACGTTCAGTTCCAGCTTCAGTTCCAGCACCATCTGCTTGAGCTTCAGTTCCAACAGCAATCTTATTTGATTCTTAAACGTCTTTTGTTCCAGAAGTTTCAATTTCCCCAGCATTGCCAGCAGAAATCTTATTTGATTCAGTTCCGGCAGTTCGAGTTCCAAAAGTTAAAGCTTCAGCTTCTGTTCCAACTTTTGCAGTTCCAACAGTTTTAGGTTCAACTGCGTAAATTCGAGGACCAGCAGAAATTCCATGGGAAGCAGTTCAGTGAGTTTCAGAAAGTCAGAGAGTTGGTCCAGTGGAAAGTCAGGTTGTGGGTGATGAATAGTCAAAAAAAGAACCGATCCACAGGAAGCAGCCAGCAACCGGCGGCGACTCACCCGTCGCCGAACCCGATGGCAACCTCGCTGCACCTCTCCGTCACGCCTCGCGTGTAAGGCAAGCTTACATGCTACGGCGTCACGTCGCCGCAATCGTCACCATGCCACTCTGCGAGGGCGTGGGACGTTTGTGGACGGTGGAGCAAGGGGATTGCTCGAATCGGAAGCAGAGTCTATCCAGGCGAAGCGCAAGCGCCCTTCGGGTTCAAAGGGAACCTTCGAACTTTGCTTGGATAGCTCTGCACCCGATTCTTTGTTAAGCAATCCGCCATCGCACTACGCCGTCGGGACGGCAAGGCGATCAGTCAGCTTCACTGCGCCGCCTTTGCTTCGCTGCACTCCCTTGACCAGCGCACAGGCCACCCCGAATACGTGGTCCCCGTCCTGTGCAGATGGTCTGCGTTGTTTGCTCGCCAGTTGTTGCAGTTTGCTTTCTTCCGCCCAGCCTCAAGCCCTCCGTCTGCGTAAACGGAAACCGTGGAAACTCAACGCTTCTGTTTTGCCAAGCCCTTTGGGTCGGCAGTCAGTCGCAAGCTTGGTACCTGCCGAGCTAAAACCGAATCGGCGAGTTTGCCCGCACCTCTTTGTTACCCAGCCCACCCACCGCCCTTTTGAGAGAGGGGACAGAGAACCCCTCACGTGTGCGCACACGCATACGTGCGTACGCGTAAGACTTGTTTACTATGACTATACTCTTACTCTTCTCTAGGTAACGCTTTTTTAACGCACGAGCGTTATGCCAGCGTTATGCTTGCGTTATAAAAACGTTATGGAAGCGTTATAAAGTCTTGCAAGTTTTCGTAAGCCGTTGATTTTCAAATGCACGTTTTTCAACTGGGCGCGTGCGCAGTTGAAATAAATATTGAGATTACTTGTATTCTTTTAACCCCGACTTATGCGTTCAGCTTATTAACCTAGTTTAATTTAGTAACTTCAACGATAGCATCAGCATCAGTAAAGTTAATTAATCGTTTTCCGTCTATTAAAAGCGCATCGACATTACCCATCCACAGCGTCGTGTCAAAAGTGCTAAAATCATCGACAGTGTATATAGCACCGCCAGACATCTTCAGTATTTTCCCATTACTTTTTACTTCTTCAATGAGAAAACGTTCTCCGTTTTCAGTTACAGCTATTGAAGGGGCTTTTATAATTTCGCAATTAAAGACCTTTTTCCCTTTAATCCAAATTTTCCAGTTCAATCCATCTTTGAAGAGCACTGCATCCTTTTGAAATCCTACGAATCCCAAAAAACCCCCGGTTATCTTTACGATGCATCCGTTAGCGAGCACCAGAATGTCATTTTCGTCTTTGCTGATTTTTGTCGTATATACTGTCACTTTCGCTACGCTAGAATTTTCTTTCGGTGTTTGTATTTCTGCCGGCGCGTCCTTAAATGCCGCCGCAAGATGGTCTGTCACAACACGTGGGGAATACTTAACCGGAGGTTCTGCATAATACTGCCGTGACTCTTTAATCACATTTTGGAATTCTGTTTTTTGTTGAGAAGCAGTTGAGTAGCATGGAATTGGGGAATAAGGGTTCTTTTTAACCACCGGAATAGAATCCATCTTTTCCATAGAAAAAGCTACCGATGGCGCTTCGCCAACTCCACCTGCGATTGGCCCAGGAGGCAAGGGCGTTTGGAATAGATCTCCTTCCATCATGTAGCCCACGGCGTTTGTTATACTGCGCACTGCCTCAGACGGTCTGAAAACGGCATACCACTTGCCTTCTTTAAAATCAGCTTTGACTGTCTCATTTGCGACAAGAGTTCCACGAACTGCAGCTACGGCGGCTGGTGAATGATAAATGTTGGAGGATTGATATCGAGTGTAAAGACATACCCCCCATGTGTTTGTGTTTGCATGGGTGTTTAGTGCCCCCAATATGGAAAGGATCATCGTTACAAGCGACAGTTTTGATTTAACCATACTTAGCCTTCGTTTTAGTATCAGTTTTTATTCTGCGTTACACCATTATGCCGCCAAAAACTTTTAGACGTAAATCTTCGCAAGTTATGTGGACGCTACCATCTTCCTCGAAAGTATCACTGTTATCAGCCCGCAAAGTGACAACATAAACAGTGCCCACATAATCAACCCTGGTTCTATAGAAAAACTATTTAAAAAAGCTGTTCCTAACGTAGCACCGAAGCTACCATCGTTTTTTTTGGCCATTTCACTTTTCATGCTTGCTAGAACAAAGCTACTTCCAATTGTCAGTAGCACGGGAAATTGAATGGCTGTAAAAAGCCACAATTTGTTAATAATTTCTACGCTCTTACCCATTATGATTCGCCCGATACACCAGAAAATAGAAAGAACGTAATGGATCGCGAGACCTGCTACTGCTACAGCGGTAACGATACCACCGACTCCTGCTTCCGTTATTTTGCCTGATTGGACCATCGTCTTTACGTCCGGTTTCTCGATCCGGTCCGCGTTCTCGACTTTGCTTTTCGGGCTTTTGCAGAAAGATGAAACAGCATCATACATCGAGATGTTCATCTTCCCTAAGATGGGTATGCTGATCACAGCATTCGGCATAAAGAAAGACATAATGCTTAGACAAGCCACTGCGATCAGGACTCCCTCCCTCAGTTTGGCTAAGACCCCGCCTGTTGAAGTTGACGAAAATGCTCTATCGGATTTCCAAAGATCGCTACTACAGTGTTTACATTTGATTGCGATTGACAGAATCTCCTCCCCACAAAACGGGCAAGCCCTTGTCTTGCTGGAAGCAAGATTCGGCGACGCTGGTTTTTTTATAAATACGTTTTTTTTCTGAGGTTGCGGTAAAGACGCACTTTGAAGCTTTGCACGGGGAAATGCTTGTTGAACAGGAATTTTGATTTTTACGTTACACGAAGGACATTCGCTTACAGTGCCTCGCATCTCCTCTGGAGCTTCGATCGATTGCTGACAATATGGACATTTGAAAGTAAAATCGCTCATTCCATCCTCCTTCTAGCCGAACTGCACTGGCAAACCTACCACCGAGGAAGGCCTATCAAAGAGACCAATGTTGAAAAGGTTATAGTATCGATCGTTAACAGTCAAGAACCTAAGCTTTGGGTCGCCGGCAAACCTGCCCCACCTTGTGCCAAGACCTCCCTCCGCGAGCTACAGGATGTCCTGCCACACCGCAAGCGGACGTCAGGGCAGGGGATGCGTGGAACTTAACCGCTCGAACGCCATTCAAAAGCGCTGCGCGTCCTTCGGATCAAAGGGGACCTTCGACTTTCGCCTGTCCTTCTTCACGGGCAAGTTCCTGAAGCGCATCCTCCGCCACGTAACAACGAGCAAGCATGTCTAAGGCTCGGGGATGTTCCCTCCCCGCGCATCCGTCGGCTCCGCTCTCGCCGGTGCTTAACCCCTCCCTGGGAGGCGCACGTCTTCGCAACTGTCCGACTCCGAATCTTGACAAAGTCACCAGTGTTTTTTCTGTTTCGTAACCTCCTCTAGTTTGTCTGCCTATCCTTGCCTCATCACCCTCACCGGACAAAACCGCCCCCGGGAACAGCCGCCGATGCCTCTGCGTTTCATGCCACAACCCCTAAATCCAGTCGGTTGTTTTGCCAGAAAAAAGACTTTTGAGGTTTCCACATGTGGAGCTTCCTAAAAAGTATTTTTTCCGTCGCTCTGGCAACGCCGGGGTACCGGCTTATGCTCCGCTCAAAACCGCCCTTTGTGGATTCTTAACGGGAACATGTCATGACATCGGCCATACAGCCCTTTCGGGCTGGGGGGCTATTTGTCACCTGTGCAGGTGAGGGATGAGAGGCAAGGGCAGGCAAACCTAACGAGGATTTTACAATGAAACAGAAAAAGACACTTAGATTTTCGGATTCGGACAGCAGCGCGAGTGCGTTGCAGGATCCGGAATCGAAACAGTGCATGACAAAAAGTCACAGCAGTGACGAAACACAAACGCCCGACATGGGCAGAAAAGAGAGAACCATGAGCAACACAAACACCACGACCGACACCACCGCAACAGCGACCGCCCCCAAGGCGAAAGCCAAGCGCACGAAGAAAACCGACACGACCGCCAAGGCGCACACAATCGCGACTTGTACAGCTTGCGCGACCGAATACAAGGCCGAAGCATGGCACACGGAAAGCCTCTGCCCCGAGTGCTACCGCAAGGCGCACCCCAAGACGGAGAAGCCAGCAAGCACCACCGCCCAGACCATCACCAAAGCCGTCGCAGGTATTGCGCTGGCGGTCCTTATCACGAAGGGCACACACTACGCCGTCAGCGTGGTCAACCCGGCCACCGGCCAGAACCTCTCAAAGGTTTACTTGCTCAAATCCCATGGCGAGGCCTTGACGCTGGCCGAGCAGATGTACCACGACCGCAAACTCGCCGACATTCTGGACGCGACCCCCGAGGCCACGGACACGGAAGCCAAACTTGCAGGCGAGTAAACCAACCCCGAGACCCCCAGCCCTTCAGGCTGGGGGGAAAGGTCAAAACACCATGAAAAACAACCCCCCAATCCTTGAACAGGCGATGAACTACGCCGACATGATGGAAGCTTGCGCCTCTTATATCGCGGTTAAAAATCCGACCGTCAAAGAACCCGCGAAGGTTTTCGAGATCATGGCGCCCCTGTTCCAGTTCGCGAAGCAGGAGAGCCTTTATATTATCATGCTGGACACGAAATCCAAAATCATCGGCGCACCGCGCGAGCTTTTCCGAGGATTGCTGGACAGTTGCCCGACCCATGCCCGGGAGGTTTTTCGCCAAGCGATCCGGGACTGCGCGGCGGCGCTGATTATCGTACATAACCACCCTAGCGGGGATCCGACGCCCTCACGCGAGGACATCGAAGCCACGCGCCGACTTGTCGAAGCTGGGCGCATTATCGGCATCCCCCTTTTTGACCACGTCATTTTAGGGAACCGCTTTTCCCCTGAGGATTGCGCCTATATCTCACTGAGGGAACGCAACCTTGTTTCGTTCGCCTCATCCCTTCACGCCAAAGACTAAGGAGACCCACGCCATGACCACCACGGAAACAACCACCAAGACCGCGCGCCTATTCGTACAGAACGGAAGGCGCACACGTAACACGGAGGAACAGACCGCCTATTTGCGCGCCTACCTCCTCAAATCGCCAGCCTGCCCCCCCGAGATCGTAGAAGCTTGCGCCGAGGAGATGGCGCAACAGATAGCAGGCGAGGAGTGTATTTTAATCCCAGTACCCGACAGCAAAGGCGACACGCGCCAAAATCTTTGGCTTGCTAACCGTATCATGAGAAACGACCGCACAGGCGAGGCGCAGGTGATGGACATTTTGACTCGAAGCGAACCCACCGAAAGCCAATGCAAGAGACACCGCAAGGGAAAAGTACCCTTGACCCCCGAGGAATTGAAAATCACCGTGAAGCCTCACAAGCCTTTTAAGCTTCTCAAAATCTACTTTGTGGACAACGTGACCACATCAGGCGCGACCATTCAGGCCTGCCATGACGCGCTTGGATTCGGCACAGGCCTTGTTTATGCCGAAGCCATGAGGAGGGCTTAATCATGAAACCTTGGGACATAGTCGCTTGGACATACAACGCAGGAACGCACTGCCCAACTTGCGCCAAGCTGGCAGGTATGACCGCCGAAGGAGCAGGGGACACAGAGGAAAACGAACCCCACCCGATTTATGCTGGCGACGAGTGGACGATTGCCGAAGAGATGGACGGACCGCCGACCCATTGCGCCACGTGCGGAAAACCGTTTGGAGAATAACACCAACAATCAGACAAACGACCCACGGCGCACCGTGGGAGAAACGAGAAACCACATGATAAACGACATCCGCATTTTACAAGGCGCGCAGGCATTAGGCTGGCTAGAGGCTCGCAGACTACTCCCCCGAGGGGAGTTTTTAGCCCTTGCGCAGAACCTCAAAGGCGAGGAAGGGCTGGAAATCGCCGAGACTATAAAAAAGGTGTGGCAGACCTTCGAGACCATGCCCAAGACCTACGACACGCGCGAGGTGGAAAACACAACCGCCCACCTCCATTTTTTCACAGGCTCTTGGGACTGGTACATCACCGAACGTGACGTTGAGACGCGCCAGCTTCAAGCCTTCGGCTTTGTGAAATCAGAGCTTTGCCCCGATGGTGAATGGGGTTACATCAACCTTGAGGAGATCACGCGGGCAGGCGCGGAACTGGACCTCTATTTCACGCCCGCCCCAGTCTCGACATTCACAGCATGACCTTTAACCCATCCTTGGAAGAACGGGCAGCAGCACCGACCCGACCGCAGACACCGCGAGCACCGAAGCCAGCGAAGTACAAGCACGGCAGGTTTGCAAACGTGATGCAGAGTACAGGCGGACACGCGAGAGCACAAACAGAGATCGCCAAGGATGGGAATTCACAACCAGGCGCGTACCACCGCGCGCCCCTCCGCTGCTCTCCGGGGCGCGCGGTCCGGCTGCCGCCGGACGGGAATACCCGTCAGAGATACCTTTTTATGCGGTAAAAGGTAGCCAAAAACCGGTCCTCATAAGCCGGACGGGCTGCTGCCGAAACCGATTTACGTATTAAACGCGAACCACGTTGGATGCGAATCCCGCAAACACCGGCGTTTCCAATTTAATTATCTGTTGTCTTTTCAGAGAAAACGGCTTATTATAAAACCCAATTCTGTACTGCGTTGTTTTTAGCTGAAACTGTAGTAGTATTATTGATTTACCCGTTAAGGACTTTGAAAATGAAACTCCATCTCGAGGACGGCTTTCTTGTTATGTCTTGCCAGTGGATCATAACGATACTAGTTTTGCTCGCACTTGCATATCTTCTGCGTTGGATATTCGCCGAGGATGGAAAACATCCGACTAAAGAGAAAATTGTTAAATTCCTTTATCAAAAGCACACGATTCCAGTTAAAGTCAAACTTTTCACCGTTGCTATAATTGTGATTCTTATTTTTATAGCCATCATACGGGGCTGAGTCGATAATCAAACGAAAAGGTAACTAGAAAATGCGAATCAAAGTTCAAGTAGCAATGTTATGTTTATTTTT
>CAIZQW010000063.1 GCA_903935195.1 uncultured bacterium | reverse complement strand
CGGTTCAGGAAGTTGAGGTACCCACGCCCACCACCGGGGAGCTTATCATAGGTTTGGTAATGCCCATGGCCCACGTTGTGCTTCTGAACATAAAACACGTAGAGGGTCCAGTCGCCACCGGGGCTCTGCAGGGTGAGCGAGGACTCCTGTACCGGCACGGGAATGGCTTTGCTGCCGTCGGTCGTGCGGTTGTCCGGGTAAAACGCCGCATACTCAAAACGAATGCCATCTGCCGGCAGCGGGAAGGACAGTTGCTTTGAACCGCTGCCCTTTTGGGTAATGAAAGCCAGGTTGCGCGCCTGGTTTTCGGGTTGCCCCTGCACCGCCAGCCCCTTGGCCCAGCCGCTGGGATAAAAATATTCATCGTAGAGCCAGACGCGCAGGCCTTTGCTCGCGAGCAGGCGCGCGGCCTGGCCGAGGTTATGGATATTCCCCGGGTCCTCTATCCAGCGCTCCGTCCAGGCGACATTGATGACGGTGCCCCCGGCCTGGTTGGCCAGCAGCTGGTCGAGCGTCGCAAATGCACCGTCTGGCGGGGGTTTGCCAAGCTCGACCTTGGCGCTCATCGCGGCCAGCATTTCGGGTGTCCATCGATCACGTGTGTGAGGCGAGGTAAACTGGTGGTTCATGTGGTGGGGCCGGTACTCGGCAGGGGGATTGGAGAACTCTGGACTGTTCACAAATGCGCCCTTATTTTCCGCGCCTTCGCGGAAGACCGGCGATGAGCTGGAAAGCAGTGCGGTGTGCTTCACCGGTGTGCTTGCCTGATCTGCAAGCAGCGCGGCTTTCATCACGCGACCCTTTGATTCGGTTTGCGTCGGAGGCTCTGCCGGCTTGCCGCGATAAGCGCGCGCCAGCACGGCGATGCTGCGGTCGTCGCCCTTAAGTTCGGAGATCGGTGTCGTCAGGATCTTCTCCAGCGGCACAAGCCCGACGTCGTTGCGCGGTCTGGTGAAGCCGTACAAGCCGAGCCCCGCTTTCAGAGCCTCCGGCACGACCTTTGCGGCGTCCTGTCCGTTCCATTCGGCCAGGCAGTTGACCAGCCGTGTGTGCGGACCGACCATCGCCCTGACCTCTTCAATCCCCTTCTGATCCCCCGCCTCGTTCATCAACCAGTCAATCTCTTTATACATGTCCGAGTTGATGACGTCAGGATGCTTGATGTTGTTGCTGCTCAGCCAGACGAGGCAGTTGGGATTTGCCTCTTTCGCGGCCTTCCGGATGGTTTTCCAGCAGCGGTCGATCGCCTTGCGGTTGTAGGCGAGCAGCTTCTCCTTTGATGGTTTGCCCTCTGCGGGGAAGGCCTCGCCCATCAGCTGGGTGTAGAGTTTTTTCTCACACTCCAGCCATTGGCCTTTGGTCGCCTTGCGGCTCGGCTGCCAGAGCCAGTCGATCATGAAGCCGTCAATACCGGTCTTCTTCACAGCATCGCTGATCGATGCGGAGAGATAGGTCAGATACTCATCGGTATACGGGATGTGATGGCGCGTGTCGTAATTCGCCGGCATGCCATAACTCTGGTCCGGATGGTCCTTGGCCCATTTCGGATTGGAGGAGATGCAGAAATAGCCGAAGACCAGCATCCCTTCCTTGTGTCCGAGCTTCACCACCTCCGGCAGGAAGTCATGCTTGAGACCAGGCTGCTCCGGCACGAAGCCGTTCTTGTACCAGGCATACCCATTCCAGGAGACGGCGAAGGTCTGAATGACATTGGCGCCAATCGCCTTGTACCAGGCCACGTGCTCTATCGGGTCAGACGCGGCCCAGGTGCCGGGCTCTGCAAAAAATCCTTTATCCCAGTTGAAATCCAGACAGTACGCTTTGATCTCCTTGATCTCCGCCGGCTTGCCGTCCGGACGTGGCAGCTGGGAGGTAACTTCAGCCGCCGTGGCCTGCAGAATCAATCCCGTCAGCGCTAATGCGCCCCCCTTCATCATTATTTTAACTACGCTCTTTTGCATGACGTTTCCTCACTTGTTCACAGGATCGGACTGTACTTTTTCTCCTCCTCCGGCGCGCAGCGGGCTGCGGACCAGCACCAGGGTCGAAGCATCAAAAATGGCCTGCCCCCGCCTGGCCCTCAGCTCCAGGACAAGCTCCACTTCACGCCGATCCTCCACAATCGTAAAATTGAACTGGAGCGGTGTCGACTTGGTCGTACAGCGAAGCCCGCGGCTTCTCTCGGAATGCGAAACACGAATTCCAGCTCCACTGTTGTCGTTACCGTCAAGAGGAATAACGCCCTTTGTCTCACAACGTGCGTTCAGCGTATAAGCACCCGGACCCAGCCTGACTCTCAGGAGCCACGAAGCCGTGCACTGTCCGTTGCTGCCAGCATCAATCACGTATCCTTTCCGGTTTGCTGTCAAATCAATCTCCTCGTGTTTGACCCCTTCTGACTCACCGGCCGGCGACCAGCCTGTCAGCTTGGCTGTCCCCTTTTCGTCAAACACAAGGAGTTCGGGATCAGGCTGCTTGTCCTGCTCCTTTAAATTGTCAGCCCGTTGCACCAACCGTTCCTTCAGGTTCGTGATTTTTTCCGGGTAGGCGCTGGCATTGCTTTCGCTGAATTCCCCGATCGCCGCCTGCAATCTACTGGCAACCTCATCCACGCGAGTACACCACCGATCCGCCGGAGAGAAAAGCGGCAAGAGGCTGTGAATCCGGCTGCGGTACGCCTTCCAGCCAGCATTATTCTGGATGACCGTTGACGCGATCAGAGCCCTGGGCTCATCTAACAGACTCCTTCCCGAATCGCCAAACATATCATCCATGCCGTGCGGAAGAAACACCGCCCGTCCCCCGACCCCTGGATCGAAATAGAGGCGATAATTGTTGCAGTTCCCGCAGTAGCCGTCCGCGTGACAGGCCATCCGCTCAAGCGCCATGAACGTGATAAACCTGTCGAGATCCAAAACCGCGTTGATACGTGCCCAGCGCGTCTTGGCATCAGGCTCGCGCGCCGCCAGTGCCAGTGCAGAGAGGTCGCTGCGGTCATCCGGCCCCTCGCCTTCATCCTTTTCAAGGTTGCTGTCGATATCCTGAAGAAACCCGCCGTCATATAGATTACCTTCAGGCTTCGCAAAGTTACGCTCCAGGAACTTCGAATCAAACCCCTCCTTGAATACGTATAGCCCTGCGTCGCGGCCGTTCAACCATACACGCGCATGTGTCACCCGTGTGGCCGGATACCCGGCCGCGCGGAAGATCTCCGAGCTGAGCAGCTCGTGCAGGTATGTCTCATCCTGCACTGAATTATTCAGATGAAACTTGCGCAGACCATGAAATGACTGTTTCTTCTTGAACTTGTTCACCTTCAGCGTCAGGGCTGGCTTGTCATTGAACGCTCGGAAACTCCCCTGAGAGCCCTTCAACTTTATACCGACGCCTGTATACGTCACTTTGTCGTCCTCGATAACCGTGGCGCGGACATACGGCCTGTTCTCAGCACCGATCTTTTCGACGTCAGCAGGCGCAACCTCTATCTTGAGTCGCAAGACCTTCTTCCCCTCAAACAGTTCCGAACTCTCATCCCTGACCTCTTTCGCCGCCAGTGACTGGACAGCAAGAACAAAAACAATTGCGAGCGACCGATATATTTTCACCATGCGCATCCTCCTGGGTTCATTCTCCCTCGTCCGACTGTTCATCAATAGTAAATCTGGATTCGGGCAGTATCCCGCAGGAAGTCCATGGATTCAATGTCGAAGCGTTTGACGACCACCCCGGTCCTCTTCTGGAGGTCAGCGAGAAGCTCCTCTCGCCGGCTTGGATCAAGAAGCTCAATCTTCTCGTAGGTGATACTCATCCCCGTGCTGTAGTGCTTAAGCCATATTTTCTCAAGCAGGTAGCAGGAGAAGGCGATCAGACTGTTGGTGAGAAGAAGCTGCGTGAGGCTACCGCCGCCGCGCGACAGCGCGTTAATCACGGCGACAATGATGCTCACGAACAGGAAGGTCATCTCCTTGATGGGAATGGGTTCGGTGCGATAACGCAGAATCGAGAAGACTGCGAACAATCCGAATGCAAACCCAGTCTTCTGCTTGATATCGGCCAGCGCCATGGTCACACAGAACACAAGTATGTTGCTGATCATAAACGTGAAGAGATACTGGGGATTCTTATTCGTCCGGTAATAAATGCCGCGGATAATGAGCGTCGCAAAAAACAGATTGATAAGAAACATCAGTATAAAATGGCCCACACCCTGCGCATTGAAGAGTTGGATGCCTAAAATGCCTTCAGTATTCATTTATTCTCCTTATAATTTAACGTCTTGTCCATATCCAGCAGGCAGGACTTGAACCGCCCCTGCTTCAACGACGGCTCCAGCTTAGCCAGGCCGACACAATACTTCGAAAGGCTTCCGGGCCGCAACCCCATGCCCCTGAGAAGGCGGAACCCCGGCGAAACGCTTGTCTTCCGCTCGTGCTTGACCTCGACGATCGACAGCGCCCCAAGCCTGAGCTTCCGGCCCTGCCGCTCCCATTCAAGGTCGAGATCAATAGTAAGCCTCTCCGTGAAATCACGATCGACAAAAGTCAGGCGGCGGACAGTGACGTCGAGGGCCGGTGCTAGCCGCGACGTGTCCAGCCCCGTCGACTTCGCTACCCATGCCGAAAACTTCTCATCCATATCCCCCTGCGCACTTTCGCGCTTGAGGCGTGTTTTGACGGTAACGCCCCGGCTGTCCTTCAGCTTGATCTCGTTAAAAACCTCCCCGGAATCAAGATAATAGCGCGTCCTCACCTTCCGACGGTTGGCCTTACCGTTGTGGTGATCGTGGTACATCCCCAACGCGTCGCTGTCAAAGTAGCGGCTACGGTAGGAAAACAGAGAAAGCCCGTCAATGGTCAGTAGCGCGTAGCCCGACTGAAGCCTCACCAGCAACTCACCCAACTGCCACTCCGGGATGACAAACTTGGAGTCGTACCGGGTCAGTAGCTTCACCTTTTTCAGCTCATCGAGTCCAAGGGTGGGCATGGCGCTGATCAGGCGGCTGACCGGTCCGCCACACACCGCGCTCTTCCCGTCAGAAGTATCTGCCGTGAGGTCTCCGGAAATTGTCTCTCCTGACTTCATTTATAAGCACCGCCATGCATATGAACGACCTTGATTTACTCCACCGCTGGGAGCTTCTGTTCCTCAATAAACACCGTGAGATGTCCCATCGGCTGGCCTACTGCACCACGCCTATTGAACTGCTGGAAACTGGTGGCTGCGATTGTCACCTTGCCGCCCTTGAATTCGCCACGGAGGTCGGCATAGACATGAGCGCCGCGCGGCTGGCCGCCGGCACGGTTGGGCACGCCGGTCTTCGACTCGGCCAGCAGCTTGCCGTTGACATAGAGCGCATAGCCTTCACCCGCCATGACATGGTTGCTGCCACCCACCACGACACGGTAGCGGTGCCCCTCTTTGAACGCCGGAATATCGAAGGTGCCACGGATCAGCAGCACTTCCTTCTCCCACAGCGTGCGCGGAGCAACACCGCACAGGCACTGGCCTTGCGTGCACGTTCCCAGCGGCTCCAGCTTGTTGTCCTTGGTGCCGAAGGGCGGAAGACTCTTCTTCCAGCCCGCCTTGACTGCGTCGAAGTCAGGTGCGAACCAGTTCGCCATTCCCTCTGGATAGGTCACCTTGCGGTAGCGGCCTGCGCCTTTGCTCTTGTCCAAAGCCTCCGCTGGATCGAAGCTGAAACACTCCCACTCCACGTTGTTCAAATCAGGTCCGAACGCATGCCACTCGTAGTCATTGACACCGGCCGCGCTGTAGAAGTTGTTCAACCCGTCAACGCTGTCGCGCAGGAATTGTGAGGCGTTCGCCGGCTTCTCGCCCTTCACAATCGCTTGCAACACGGCCTTGTTCTTCGGATCATTGTTAAAGGCGCGCAACATCCCGTCGGCAATGATCGGCTCCAGCGCCTTCTGGCTCGCCTTGGCAGCGGCGGCCTTTCCGGCCTCATCCAACTCCTGCACCGGAGCCTGAGCTTTCACTGCCGGCTTCGGCCGGTTGCCGTATGGAAGCGCTTCCGCCTTTCCACCGAGCATCTGCACCATGGCCCTGCCCAGTGCATCGCCGGTCAGCATGTAGGTCTCAGCGTTCTTGCAGTAGTGGTAATCGTCGCCCGCCGGAGACTCGTCGGGCGCACGCCAGAAGCCGCGCGTGTCAACAGACGCCACGGTGCCGGCGAACTCCGGATGCTGCTTGGGGTCACCCACGGCCATCTGCGCCTCCCAGATGCCCTTCCACGGACCGTTCTCAATCTCGTACCCCCAGAAGCCGACCGTGGCGATGGCCGCCGGCATCTTGGGCACATTGAACTCTTTGCGCAGGTCGTTGATCAGGTTGACCAGATGCTTCTCATAGACTTCCTTGGGATCGCCTTTGTCCTTGTGGCCCTGCCACCAGACAAAGCCGGCAATCTCATACCCCTGCCCCGCATAGCCCGGCAGGTTGCTGGCGAGGTTGTCCACGGTCTTGCGGACCCCTTCAACCATGAGCTTGTACTCCAGCGACTCGAAATTATTCGTGGGCTGGGTACGGCCGCTCGAGGGCGGACGGAAGTCGAAGTTCAGCGCCCGGTTGCCCTCAGCCGTCTTGATCAGCAGCACCGGCTCGCCATGGAAGGTCCCCATGACGTGGCCGAAGCCCAACTGCGGACCGATCCACCTGGCTGAGTCCGGGCTGAGCGGACTGCCCTTGAAGCTGCCGCGCGCATCGAAGTAGTAGACGTCATTGCGCACGGTCCACTTGCCGGCATCGTCGATCAGCCAGGGGAACATCTTGTCGCGCTGCGTCAGCGACTCCAGGTCGCCGTGGCCGACCAGATCCTCCTGGCTCAACCAGAGCGCGGTCGAGCCGCCCTTGAAATAGGTGATCGTGACGGGATAGCGCTTACCTGCCTCCAGCGTCACTTTCTGCCGCACGGCAGCCTCGCCGACGTTCTTCCGATAGACTTCCTTGCCATCGAGCGTCATGACGTTGAACGCGCTCTCGCCATAGCCCGGATTGCAGATATAGTTACCGGACTCCGGCACCTCGATGAACGCCTTGGCCACGCACGTCTCCGCAGCCGTCATTGGCAGGAGACCTTTGGAAACGCCCAGCGCGACGGTCTCTGTCTTGGCCGGCGTCTCCTTGCTGTAATCCTTGGACGCAACGTAGGCTCCCTTGAAGACGGAGACGGTCGCGCCCTTTGCCGCGCCGGGATCGGCTGAGACATACAGGCCGAGCTTCGCGATCTTGTAGTTGCCGCCCAGGAAGATGGCGAAGGGACCAAAGGACGCGTCGGGATCCGCCGTCAGATAAATGGCGTTGTACGGACATTTGGAGCCCTTGGGCGTGCCAAAGCCGACCATGTTCGACTGCCCGGCCATGATGTAAACCTTGACCTTCTTCGTGATATCGCCGGGCTTGCCATCCGGCCGTGGCAATTGCGCGGGAACATCACCCGCCGTGGCCTGCAGCATCAATCCCGTCAGCGCTAATGCGCACCCCATCATCATTATTTTAACTACGCTCTTTTGCATTACGTTTCCTCCTTGTTCACAGAATTGGACTAATCAGATCAGACAGATCTATTGGATCACTTTTTCTTCAGCACTACCAGCGGACATTTCCAGCCGAGTGCATTCTTCTCGCTGAAGCCGCCAGCTTCGACGAAGAGAATATCACTTTTCACCGTCATCTGCAAGGCCTGCAAGGGCGTATAGATTCCTGATCCGAGATCCATCAGAACGTCGCCAGTCCAGATGCGGAGCGGGTCATCCGTCTTGCCGCCCTCTTTGAAGGTGATCGCCTTGAACGGCGCCTTGTTGGCATCCACCGGTTTGGCCGGATCAAACGCCTCGATGGACGGCGCCACGGCGATTGCCGTCCACGTGCCGAGCAACGCGGGGTTCGGAATGACCTTGCCGTCCCATTTGAATTTCCCAGCCTCTGGATCTTCGGCGTTGCGGTTCGGATCCTGCTTCGCCTGCCACTCCGCCGAGAGCAGGGAGATGTCCGAGACCCACTTGCCCAGTTGCTCTTCGCTGAAGGACGGCATCTTCATCTCCTCGAACCAGATGTTGATGTTGTTCTGCTTGTCCTTTCTGGAGCTGAGGAAGGCCATGGCCGCGACGGTCATTTCGCCGTCCTTGCCGGTGTTAAACCACGCGCTGGTGTAGAACGCGCCCTTGGGCATGCCGCCCGAGTTGCGTCCACGTGCACTCTTCTCTTCGGCAAGCTTCCGGCCGTTGACGTAGACCGTCCAACCGTCGCCAGTGCCGACATGCGACGTGCCGCCGACCAGCAGGCGGTAACGATACCCCGCCTTCATGGGCGGCAGCTTGAAGGTGCGGCGCATCAGGAGCACCTCCTTGTCCCAGAGGGTGCCGGGCTGATCGGCGCAGCCGCAGGGCGAGCCCTTGCAGGCACCGGCCTGGAGCTTCCCGCCCACATTGACAAACGGCGCAGGACCCTTCTTCCAGCCGGCCTTCGCGGCATCGAACGCCGTGGCGAACCAGTTGGTCATCCCCTCCGGCACGGTCACCGGACGGAAGCGGGTTGTGCCATCCCACAATTTCTTTTCCGGCGGATCAAACATGAAATAGTCCCATTCGCTACCCTTTCGCTCAGGTCCGAACGCGTGCCAACCATAGTCGGTCGTGTCGCCGGCCCGTTTATACAGGTCGCAAAGCTGATCCATCACATCGGTCCGGCCGCCCGGGGTGTTTTGCACAGTGGCATTGGAGGTGATGGTTGTCGGGTCGTCCTTCGCCAGCGCGCTCAGCGCCCTCCAGTTCTTGCCGACGTGCTCGGGGATCAGGCTCTCGAGGATGGTCGGTTTCAGGACATCTGCAACCTTGGGGCCGAGCTGTTCAGGGCTCGCGCCAAGGAAGAGCGTGCGGTGCGGCAGGCTCTGCGCGGGGAAGCGCGCCTTGGCCAGGGTGTAGAGCGAGTCGAGTCCGCCCGGCATGCTGGCCAGGTTCCCCGCCAGCGCTCCCTCCATCCAACCCACGGCGTCCACCAGATCCACGCCGCCGGGGGCGGCCATCTTCTTCGGGTACTCCGCGTAGGCCTTCGCGAGCATCTGCACCGCCAGGGCCTGGACCTCGGGCTTCGCCCCGTTCAGCTTGGCCATCACGCCAGGCAGCGGATCCAGCGCAGCGGCGATGCGGTTGCTGAGGATCACCTTGCCGAGGACGGGCCATATCTTCTGGTAGTAGCGCTCGTCCGCGACCAGCCCCGTAAGCGCCACCAAGGCGCCCCGGCGCAACCACCATTCGTCGTGCTGCAGCAAATCGCAGAGAAGGTCCACGTGCGGGGCGATGCGTTCAGGGCTCACCTGGCCGAGGGCGTTAAGCGCATTTTCCTTCACCCACCAGGACTCCTCCGGATCGGTGACCATCTTAAGCAGGCATTCCGCCATTGCATCCGTGACTCGCGCAGACGGGATCGGCTTGACCTTGTTCGCCCCGCGGAGGACGATGACACCCGAGTGGCGCGCGCGCGGATCCTTGTCCTGGAGCAGTCCGAGGACCAGATGGTCACGGGATTGTGCGGCGATCTGGCCGGCGGCCATGTCACGCACGCCCTGGTCGGGATGGCGCGCATACATCAGCAGCACCTCGTCTGCCACCTTGGGATCACTCACCCTGCGCCCGATCGGCGCAGAGGCGTCGGTGGCCAGCTTCTCTGCATCCACGTCCTGAGTTTTCCCGTTCTTGTCCTGAGCCGGGACGAGCGAGAGGAACGCCTCGTCCGCCGCCGTGCCCCAGGGACGCTTGGGCAGTTGGTACGGCTTACAGAACTTCGTAGCCGGCGCGCCGGTCAGGCGCAGGGTCTTGCGCGGGATGGTGTATGCGAGTGCGATGCCGATGCCCCATTGACGGGGATCGTCATAGCCGCCTCCGCCAATATGGTTGCCCACGATACCCATGGAGCCATCATGATGCCTGGAGAGTTCGTAGAACCACTGACGGTTGTCCATGAACTCGCGGTACTTCAGCGGCTTCTTCTCGGCCATCAGCCCCATCGAGGCGCCACGCCAGATCTCGCCGATACCGCCGCCGGTGTGGCCGTGGAACATCCACGAGGTGGAATAGAAGCTCTTAACCGCCTGGATATCCCGCGCCTTGGCATAGATTGACTGCTCGCCCTCGGGGGTCAGCGTCGCGGCCGCCGCCATGGTGAAGGCCAGGCCCCCCGATTTGCCATTGTCCACGAAGCCGCCCTCCGGCAGGCTGTCGCCGTAGGCCACATTGTTGTGGCCGGCGAAGCGGTAGAGGTGCTTGAAGGTCTCCTGCAGCGTGTACTCGTCCACCTTCGCCCCGCACTCGCGTGCCAGCAGCAGGAAGGAGACGCTCTGGAGGCCGGCCGCGTTCATGTGGCCGTAACCGAAACTGACGCCGCCGCGTCCGTTCCAGCCGCCGTTGTACATGTAGAACTTCAGGTAGTCGGCCACCTTCTCAATGAGCGGCAGGATCGACTCGTCGCCGGTGCGCAGGTAATACTCGCAGAGCCCGATGCCGCCGTAGCCGGCGCCCCAGGGATAGGGGTCAATTTTTTTAGCATCCTTGTACTTCGCCACCACTTCCTTGATCCAGCCGCGGGCGACCTCGAGGTCCTTCTCCTCGCCGGTCGAGAGCAGGTAGAGCAGGCCCAAGTTAACACCAGGTCCGGCATAGTTGCCGGTCTTCGCCAGCCAGTCCGCCTGGTTGCGCACGATCTTTGCAGACTTCGGACAGTTGAGCGGCCAGGTCTTGCTGTAGGCGCCCAGCACCGGAATGTTTACAATAACCTCATCGGCTGTCTTGGCGTCCGGCGTCTCCTTGATCATGAGCTTGATGACGCCGTCCGTGGCCTCGGCCTTCGTGATGATGGCGCCGAGCTGGATGCGCGGATCAATGTCCTTGAGCTTCTCGCCGTTGATCGTCTCGATCCTCTGGCCGACCTTGATCTTGCCGGTGGCCTCGGCGGGCGATCCTTTGTCCACCCGGCTCACCTGCATCTGGAAGGCCGGCAGGACCAGGTCGATACCGATGCCGACAGGTCCGAAATGCTCAATCGGCGTGCGTACCGCGGCCTCGCTCGGTGCGGTACTGAAGATCTGGATATCCTTGTAGAACTTGGACGAGGCCACCTCGGCCGCGGCCGCCGCATTGGCCGCGCCCAACAGTGCGGCCAGCAGATAAACAGGACGTGTTGCCTTTGTATGCTTCATGAATCGAACCCCCCTTTAGGTAATAATTGATTCAATATAGCATTTTTTGCGAATGTTGTCATGTGGCATAAAGTGGCCACAAGGGGCAGTGGGCAGTGGGCAGTGGGCAGTGGGCAGTGGGCAGTGGGCAGTAGCAGTTGGCAGTAGCAGTTGGAAGTGGGCCGTAGCAGTTGGCAGTGGACTTGCGTCGTACTGTCACGTCAGACAGGTTGAGGGCAAAGAGCAGTTGTGAGGACAGGGTGACTGGATGACTGGGTGACTGGATGAGCGACTGACTGATTGACTGAGTGACGGATTGACTGAGTGAACGCATTGACCGGGGTTCACCTACTAATCGTCTCATAATTGTCCAGACATGCTCGGGAGGGTCCGGCGTCTGCCGGACTGCGGACGGCGAGGCCGCCGTCCCTCCCAAGGGAAAGCGCATGTACAGTCAATAACGAGACGACTAGTAAAAGTGAACTGTCTCGCTCAGGCGCTCTATCGCTCAGTCGCTCGATCCGTCAGCAGGACGCCGAGACTGGAAGACCTCAAGACGCCAAGGATCCTGGTGGTCGCATGTTGTGCATGGTGAGGTCGTATTGACTGAGTGAGTTTTTCTGACTCTTAAACCTTACTGACACTTCTTAGACTTACTGACACTTCCCAACTT
>CAIZQW010000062.1 GCA_903935195.1 uncultured bacterium | reverse complement strand
CATCATGATGGCGACATCATCCTCCGAAAAGGTCCCGCGTGAAAATATGCGCTGGACACCTTGCATCATGTGGTCGGATTTGTCCTCTTTCATGAACCCAATCGTCAGGAGCATGTCGCGCCATTTTTCGAGAAGCTTCCCTTTCTGCGCTGCCGTGGCAGGGACGGATTTCTCTACAGGCGGCTCATAGGTGCCCAGGGCACTATAGAGTTCATAGCAACAGAGCAGGACAGCTTGAGAGAGGTTTAATGAGGCATAGTCCGGATGGACTGGGATACGGATGAGATGCGTGCAGATCCCGATCTCTTCATTGGTGAGTCCCTTGTCTTCGCGTCCAAAGACAAGCGCCACACGGCCCTGCGCAGCCAGTTTCAAGAGTTCAGGTGCTACCTCGCGGGGTGTTTTGACATGCTGCCGATAAAGGCCACCTCGTGCCGTTGTTCCGACAGCCCATGAACAATCTGCAATCGCCTCAGCCAACGTCTCCACGCGGCGATGTTTCGCAAGAATATCATCGGCGTGAACCGCTAACCGTGCCGCTTCCTCCCAGTTGTCGCAAATGCGTGGCGCAGCTAGAACGAGATCGGAAATGCCCATATTTGCCATGGCGCGGCAGACAGACCCCACATTGCCACTGTAAAGGGTTCCGACTAAAACGATACGGATATTGTCGAGGACTTGACTCATACGTTCTATTTCTCTTGCTTAAAGGTCCCGATGAGATCCTCATCAGAGGTATAGCTGTAGATGAAGAGGTGTTGCAGGTTATCAACGTAGGTCAATTCTGACGGGATATTCTCTCCCTCTTGACGGGGGATGTATTGCACGCCACACGTCTTTAAGGGACGGTTCAGTTTGTCAGTGGTTAACACGCGATGTCCTGCATAGGTAAAGCGGTCAGACGACCCAGTCTTTCGTGTCCGATACCAGCCTTTCAACTGCCCCTGGGAGGTATAATCATACAAGTCCTTCCATTTTTTGGGGAGGGTGAGAAGGGGGTCTGCATAGCGATGTTTGGGATTGGCGTAGTCCACGGATTGAATCTTTCCGTCGGCACGATAGAGACGCTCTTCATTGGGCAAGTAGGCGAAGGAGACAAGCGAGGGCATGGAATAGTGTTGGCTTGTTTTGAGAAAACACCCGATTTCCACACGGCTGGTCATCCAGGCTGTCGGGTTTGGACGGTAGACACCGTGATAATCCAGGGAGATCTCGACCTGAGAGGCATTCGGCGTCAACGGCTTGATGGTGACCTTGGTGGGATCTCCTTGCAGGAGTTTCCAAACGAAGGGAGTAGAGGGCTGTGGAATTCCAGGGATGTGGGCCTCGAGGGTCATGGTCCTTGTTTTCGAGCGAACACCTCGCACGACACGGGCAATCGCGAAGGGGGTGTCGAAGAGTCCTTCCGAACGTTGGTCGAAGTAGTCAATGCCACTCTCAGTCGTTGCATCCTTGAGCGTCCGCAGGACTACCGGGAGCGGGATGTTTTGAGGCGTGAGTTCATGAGCCATCTTCACCATCGCTTCAACGTTCAGATTCGTGGCATCAAAGACAATGGGATGAGCCAAGCTCGTCAAGTAGTCCTCTGGCGTCTTGAGGTTTTTTTGGGTCGCGCGCAAGATCATTTGCACAGTGGGTACGAGCAGACTTTTAGAGACGAGCGCTTGCTTGGTCTCTGGACGGAAGGCTGCGTAGGTCGCGACAATGGCCTCCATAAAGGGCATATCGCTAAACGAGGAGCCCTTGGAAATAATGTAGTACGGCATGTTAACGGGGTAGAGATCGCCAGTCTCTGCCGTGTAGTCACGATGAGCCGGATAGAGCCAGCATTGGTTGGCAAGCATCCATTGGAAGGCTGCGGAGGGTTGATAAGGGTCGGTCTGAATAGCACGTGGCATGCTTCGCCAGAAGGGGCCTGCGGTGATGGCAATGGAGGCATTTCCGATCAGAGGGTAAATTAAGAACGCATTTGGAAGTCCGATGTTTGCCTGTTTGGCCTTGGCATCGGCACCGTACACGACGGGTGTCAGCCCGGGGAAGTTTGTATAGGCTAGGGCAGAGTGACCATTATCACGGTTGAGGTAGAGATCGCCAAAGTTACCACTTGCGGTACCCTCTTGCATCCACTGCTGAATCTCCTTGCTAGCAGGCCCTGCATAGTCAGGGGCGTAGTTGGATATTTTGTTGAGGGAGGGGGGTACGAGGGTCAGCAGGGTATGGAAACAACCTTTGTCAAAATCCCACAAGGTGTTGCCCGCTTCGATTTTTACAGGAAGTCCCATTACGCTGGTCGTTGCTTGCGGTTGAGGGACGCCCGTGATCGGCTTTCCTTGCAGTTGACCGGCTTTCTCAAGGAGCGCCTTGAAGCGAGGTTCTTTCGCGAGATTCTTCAGATCGTTATCCTGCTCGATCATCTTCGCGTTTCGGAAACCCAACTCAATCGCACGCTCAAGCATCGCCAGAGATTCGGTCTTGTCGGAACGATATGAGAGGGCGCAGGCGAGATTATAATGCCACGTGGCATCTTGCGGAAAGACGGAAATGCCTTTTCGAGCAACAGCTTCCATATCTTCGATTCTGCCAGCTCGGACAGATTGAACCATCTCCTGCACGAGCTGACGATGCTGAGGGTGAAGTCTTGGCATGTCAAAGACATCCTGTGTTCCCCACGAGACGAGGGGCACCAGCAGCAGAGGGAGATACTTTTTCATGAAGAAACCTTTCAGCGATTACCAGAACTTCCACCACGGTTTTTTAACGCGCGTCTGTTTTAATAGCCAAGGAACCAGCTCTTTTTCGGAATAGGCCTGATCCCAGATGAAATGCGCTCCATTTTCATACTCGGTGTAATGGACGTCGCCTCCTGTGGCTTTGAGCGCGTGCATCATGCGACGCGAGGCATCGGGCGGGACGTTTTTGTCTTGGCGTCCATGGAAGGCCCAGATCGGGAGCTCTTTGAGTGTACCTGCAAAACGTGGATCTCCACCGCCGCAGATGGGAACAGCCGCTGCAAAGAAAGCGGGGTTACGTTGGATCGCGTCCCACGTGCCAAAGCCGCCGAGTGAGAGTCCGGTGATATAGAGGCGGTCAGGGTCGGCTTGCTTGGCCGTGAGCAGATGCCGGCACAACTCAAGCGCCACCTCGAGCGAGGGAGTCGGTTGTTTGGCAGCCCGATAGTCCGGCCCCATGGCTAGTTGCTTCACCCACCAGTTGTTGTTCTGGCATTGTGGCGCAACCACAATGACGCGCTCGGGGAGCAGCACGAGCGTGTTCAGGAGCGTAGGCAGGCCGACACGTGTCTGCTGAATATTATCTGTCCCGCACTCGCCAGAACCATGGAGGAAAAGAATCAGCGGGTATTTTTTGCCAGGCTTGAGAACCTGGGGTGCCCAGATTTGGCATGAGAGAACTTCGCCCTGCGCATTGGTGTAGGAGTAGGGTTTCATCATCTCCTCCGGCTTGAACTGCGTCAAGGCCGTACAGGAGACGAAGAGGCAGATTAGACCTGCAAGGTATAATCGCTGTAGCATGGTTGGACTCCTAAGCGCAAACATGAGGATGACGGGTTAACGCCTCTTTTTTGGATGGAGCGTTATTCTGCCTTTACTTGACCTTTTGGGTGCAGGTTTCCGTGTCTTGGGAACAGCCGTCTCTTCTTCCTGCTTGTACACGGTCTCATGCGTGGTGGTGAAGTAACCCTTCTTCTCATCATCTTCCGGACGTGACCGTGCACGATAGAGAATGACGACCGGCGCGCCTTCCAGGCCGAATCGTTCACGGAGGGTGCGCGTCATGAAGTCCGTGTATTGTTTCGTGGCCAGCTTCGGATCATTCACGAACATGCGGATGAGAATGGGTGAGGTGCCGACCTGCACGGCGTAGTAAACACGTAGACGTTTACCCGCTTTCGCAGGGGCGACGACACGGTGTGTAGCCTCCACCAGCGTACGGTTCAGCATGCCTGTTGGCAGCTTGATCTGCGTCTGTGCGGCGACTGCATCGATTACCTCGATACTCTTGCGGATGTTATAGCCAGTCTTTGCAGAGATGAGGACCAAGGGGCAGTAGTTCATGAAGGGGAGGATCTTGTAGAGCGTTTCTGTCGCCTCCTTCTCCTTCATCTCCTTCTCAACCGCAATATCCCATTTGTTGATCATCATCACGCAGGCTTTCTGCTCCGCTTGAATGAGCGCGGCGATATGCTTGTCCTGTACCGTCGGACCTAACTCAGGATCCATGATTAGCACCACCACATCAGCCTGCTTGACGCTCTCTTCTGCTCGAAAGAGGCTGAAACGTTCCACGGCGGAGTCGATGCAATGTTTGTGGCGCATGCCGGCCGTGTCAACGAGGGTGTAGTGGCGTGCTTGTTCGCCTTCGCCGATGGTGAAGGGGATGTCGATCGAATCGCGTGTGGTGCCAGCGATATCCGAGACGATCACACGTTCAGCTTTCAAGAGGCGATTGATATACGAGGACTTGCCGGCATTGGGACGTCCGACAATTGCGACGCGCAGGGGTCTTTTTTCAGTCTCATTGACCGCTTCTGGCAAATGAGGCAAGACCGCTTCCATCAGTGCACCCATACCACGGTTGTGCTGGGCTGCGACAGGAAAGTAGGGGAATCCTAATCTGGAAAAATCACTGACACCCTCTTCGTGGCGATCGAGGTCGCACTTGTTGACGGCTAGAAGGCAAGGGACGCCTGACTTGCGGACGATGCGCGCAACCTCTTCATCCATGGGTTGAACGCCCTGCTGAACATCCACAACCATGATAACCACAGCAGCGTCATCGAGGGCGGAGTCTACTTGGGCACGAACACCCGCGACAATCGGATCCTTCTCGGTCGCAGCATCGCGCGTCATGATGCCTCCGGTGTCCACGAGGCTAAACTTTTGTTCATCCCAGTCCACTTCGCGCATGAGGCGGTCACGGGTTACGCCGCTCTCGTCATGGACAATCGCAATACGCTTGCCCGCAATACGGTTAAAGATGGCTGATTTGCCTACATTTGGACGTCCCACAATCGCGATGACACGATCCTTCTTTTTTGCTTCAGAATTCATGCGCCCTATTATAGGCGGATGGTGGTCATATAACAAGTCGCAAGTGAGGCAGTTATACGTCTTCTCGGTTTTAAAAATTGGCAGGTTATTGCAATCTTATTATTTCTTGTCTTCGAGGAGTTGTCTGCCTTTGGTCGTAAGACGGTATTTCTGGAGGCGGCTGTTCACCTTTTCGGGAATGGTGTATTCAATCAAGTTTTCCGATAAGGCGTCTTGGATATAGGTTTCGCGCATCCGACGGCGGTCTTTCAGGTTAAGAGCATGAAGAATCTCAGCGTTGCTCAGGGCTCCGGTCTGTTGGAGCAGTTGCAGTAACTTTCCAACATGTTCGCTGACTGGTGGCGTGACTGGTGGCGTGACTGGTGGCGTGACTGGTGGCGTCAGGGTTTCTTTTTCCGCCGTGAGAGGAATCGTCAGCTCGAAGCCGTGACGAGTCTCCTCAAAGTGCGGCTTGGCACCCTTGGCGTAAAGGGGCAGGTATTTGTTGATGTTGGTGACCCCTGATCCGAGTTGATCGAAGCGGCCAAGCTGGACCATGAATTTGCAGATGGTCGGGTTTTTTGAAAAGGGGCGCAGATTCTGGGGCGTGATCTCGCCGAAGTGGTGCTGGGTACACGGGTTGTCCAAGATGACCTTGTCTTTGTAGATCATCAGCCGGGCAGGGGCTGCGCTGGTGTACTCGCGATGGGAGATGATGTTGGAGATCGCCTCCCTGAAGATTTTATCGCGCAGGCTGATCCGCATTGTCCCTTCAAGGTAGAAGGGGTCGTTCAGATGCTTTTCAACGAACTCCATCATCCGGTCGTAAGCATCAATCAGGTTGGTGTAGATCATGACCCGGTCGTCATAGCGGTCTACGTCGTGACGCCTGAGCAAACAATCAATTTTATAGGCGGGCACGGCTTGCTGGATCGCCAGATCAGTGCCGAACATGAGTACGGCCGATAGCGTGAGAGATTTTTTTCCTGTTTCCGGGTCTTGAGCATAGAAGCCGCCAATCTTGAGCAGCTCTTCATTGCTGAGGTCTGCCCACGGATGTTTGGAGTTGTAGGAGCGCATGAGTCGCCGTGCTCGGTCGAAAAGCTCTGGCCGTAGTGAGTCCATGGCCGAGAAACGGATGGCGCGCTGCTCCGTGAAGAGTCCAAGTTTGCGGTTGATGGTTCCGGCAAGTTGATGTGTACCCTGCACGCGGTAGTCGCCGTCTTTACTGCGCATAAAGATGTTTCCGCCTGTCTTGTGCAGTTGCGAGCTGAGCGGGACCTGTATGGCGATGATGGTTTTCCCCTTCAGTTCAAGCCTCTCCGGAAACAGCAACCAGGGCGGTTCAATTTTTTGTGGATTATTGGAGAGATTCGCAAGATCAATGATCATTTGGTCTGCCGCGTCAGGATCAATCCCCGTGACCGTGCCGTCATCCGCTACGCCCAGCAGGATCGTACCGCCGTCCGTGTTCAGGAATGCGCAGACCGTCTCAAAAAGGGTGCGAGGAAGCTGGCTGCCCGCTTCTTTAAATTCATGGTGTAGCCCTTCTCCCTGCTGGATGTCTTCCTGTAGTTGGTTCAGCGT
>CAIZQW010000061.1 GCA_903935195.1 uncultured bacterium | reverse complement strand
TCTTCGATCGTCTGCGACGCTTCCTGCATCGAGCCCAGTGTCGCGCCGCACCTGCTGACCGCCTTGCGCGCGCTTTGCGTGGCACGGCCCCGGCAGCCCGAAAAGACGGGGGATTCAGGACGTCCGCTGCCGGGTACGTATTTCCTGTAGACGGAGACTTGCCCCATGAGCGTAAGCACATTGCAGGCCCGCATGCCGCGCGATCCAGCCACCTGCTGAGCCGCCAGGGTGCGTGTCACGAGAGAAAGATGTTCCAGCAGGTCAGCTGTGGCAGCTTCGAACGCGGCGGCATCGAAGCCTTCCGGAAGGCCGCTTCCGCCAGGTTCAATGGCTTCTGCCACTGCGGCGCTGACCACCTCCGACAGGTTCGCCATCAACGGGGGTGGCACGGGCAGGAGTTTTTTTTAAAGTGCCTTCGAGCGAGAGCGCAGTCAGGATACGCTCGTACTCCTCCCGCAGGGCCGTGTACTTCTTGCCGGTGGCGATCATCTTCTTGACCGCGGCCTCGGCCTCGGACGGGATACGCCGTGTCATTTTCCCTCCGGTCCTTGCGAAGCGGAACAGGGATTGCGCCTTCTGGCGCGAGACCGTGCCGTCCGCTCTTTTGTAGCTCTGGGTCTTTGCGCTCATGTCCCCGAAAAGCACGGGGCCGAGGGCGGCCATTTCCTTGCGTAGCTCACCCAATCTTTTCTCATTTTCTACGGTATTTTTCTTCATAAATGCAAGTCTCCTAGTTAAGAGACCTGTATAATAGCGCAAAAAAACAACTAGAGCAACACCAATCTTAATTTTTTTGAAAATAATTGTTACGGAACAAAATCACACCCGTAGAAAGGCGTGCGCAACTGTTTACGGCAAAGAAATAACCACCGGGCGGATCCGAAAAACGCAAAAATCAATTTCAAAATGGTTGCATTCTGTTGGGAAGTTTACAGTGCTGACTCATGATGCGATTGGTTCAGTATGTGTTTCAGCATTTCTTCCAAGTTGGGGTAGCGGAACGTGTATCCGCTTTCCATCAACTTCTTGGGCACCACTCGGGTGCTTGCCAGCAGCAGATCATCGGCCATTTCGCCGAATGCTATTCGCACAGCAAACGCTGGCATAGGGAATAGGGTCGGACGATGCAATGCGTGCCCTAGAAGTCTGGTGAACTCACGATTGCTGATGGCATTAGGCGAAACCAGATTGACCGGGCCTTGCAGTAAATCGTTCACGATAACGTGTTGGATCATCTCCACGACATCATCAAGGCCCACCCAGCTCATGTATTGTTTTCCACTGCCGATAACGCCACCGAGCCCCATTCTGAAGGGAAGAAGCACCTTCTTCAATGCGCCACCCGCAGCGCTTAGGACCACACCCAGGCGAACACTTGCCACTCGAATGCCTGCATCGGCGGCGGCAACCGTAGCTTCTTCCCACTGCTTGACCACATCGGCCAAGAAGCCGGTTCCTGGAGCACTGGTTTCGTCAACAAGCGCGTCTCCTCGATCTCCGTAAATACCAATTGCTGAAGCGGAAACGATGATACGTGGTTTGTTCTGTGACGTTGCAAAGAACTCGGCCAACAGTTTGGTCCCTCTGACACGGCTGTCAAGAATTCGAGCCTTCTTCCGTTCATCCCATCGGCCCTCGGCTATGCTGTCACCGGCCAAGTGAACCACAGCATCGATATCCCTGACATCAGCTAAATTCACGACGCCATGCTCTGGATCCCAGAAAGGTGAACCTTCCAAAACGTTATGGCGCAGTAAACGCACCACTTCATGACTATTTGAGGAGAGGGAATCGGTCAGCGCCGACCCGATCAACCCAGAGGACCCCGTGATAAGTACTTTCATGGCATGATTCCTCGTGATTGTTCTATCACGCTACACAACGTTTATCGTTTTATACAATGTGCGACAAGTATAGGACGGTTCGGTCTTTTCTCTTTGGATACTGTAAAGAGCTTATCCGCAGAGGCCCCATACACCTGGATTGCCCCCCAATGTTCCCAACTACTGAGGCATAACGTTAAGGCATTCCTCGCGGCCAATACGATAGATAGGCATGGAACGATTATGCTGTTCGTCATAACCTCCTTCTTTGGGGTCCTGTTTGACCTCCAGTACCCTCAACAAAAAGCCGCTAGGACCTGCACCTGAGAACGTGATTCTACCCTCGTTCCGGTAAAGAG
>CAIZQW010000060.1 GCA_903935195.1 uncultured bacterium | reverse complement strand
CCCGGCGACTGGAGGCGCGAGTGCCGTAGGCACATCAGCGCGGAACTTATCCTTGCTGTCACCGAATTGATGGAGAAGGAGAAGTTCACGATCGCCTGACTTGGCTGTAACCTCAATTTCGATATCCGCCCCCACGCCCGACACGCTCAAAGTCGGGTCATGAAGGTTGATCTTGAGGGTCTCACCGGGCACCATCACCTCATTAGCCTGCCGGGCGACGCGAAGTTCAATTTCGCTCGCCTCAACCAGTTTGCGCATCTGGAACTGGAGTTTGCCACGCAGGATGAGCGCATCCTCATGATTCGGGTTGCCGCGCAACACCGCATCTATTGCATCAAAGGCCTCTTTATAATTTTCCTGATCCATCAGCACTTCAGCACGCGCATAATGGGCGCGAATACGTGCCGAGGGGTCCCGGGTGGTCATCAGCTTGCCTAAATCCTCCAAGGCCGAAGTGAAATTCTTCGTGACGCGGTCCACCTTCACCGAACCCAAGATGGCGCGCACCTGCATCTCGGTATCCCTATATTCTTGCGCATCCACCACTTTACGATACCACGCACGCGCGGTGGGATAAACCCCCTTGACAAAGGCAAGATCCGCATACGCAAGCTTCAGTTCAGCTTCCTGTTCCATGCTGAACGTACCCGGCGCTTCGCGCGACCAGATCGTCAACTCCTTCACCAGGATCTCCGATTGCGCGGCTCTGCCTGTTTCGATGTTACGGCGGAGCAACCAGAAGGAGTAGGCCACCGAGAGCTTGCGGAGAACCGACTTCTCTTCGCTCTCAGGCGATATCTTTAAAAGGTCGTCATGTGCTTTATAGAGCGCCCAGGCCGAGTCGATGTTGCCCTTTACAAACTCGGCATTCGACTTGTAGAGGGGATAAGCGGGATTCGTCTCGTCAACCGGAATCTCCACCACGCCCAGGGCGGTCCCGGCCTTGCCAGCGACTTGACGCAAGCGGCCAACCCGTTGCTGGCCCCCTCCTCGTGTATCCGCAGGATCCAGACAACTCAGTTTACCATTCAGCCCCATGCGCGCCACAGCGACAGCCACCGAGGGCGCACCGCCCTGTAAAGCCTCCTCGGCAAAAGTAACCATACCGTCGGCCATTGAGAACATGGACCGATCCGCATCGTCTGCTTCAATGGCCCGCCAGAACCCGGCGATATACAGCGAGGCGTTCCCCCAATCCTTCTGCTTTTGCATGTCGCGTAGCAGACGGGAGGCGAGGGAACCATAGCCCTGGCCCGAAGGATAAGGGCCCATGGGCGAATTGATAGTGAAGAGCGAGAGACAGAGCGACCGCGTCTCACCGTCCAGCGACGGCAGGGCGGCCACCTTCCGCAAACCATACACAGTCACAGGCTCCGAAGCCTGGGCGACACGCGTCATCGCGGCCTTGAGGGCCGCCTCAACCGCTGCGGGCTGGGCGTCCGCCGGCAGCGCCAACAGCTCGCGGCTGACCTGCTCGGAATTTGTTAAGTGAACTTCAGTTTCCGTCGCCAGCATGGCGGGCGTCATAGCGATCCGCCCGAAATGCCCTCCGTCCGCCGCGACACGCTGATAGGCGGGGTCGAGCCTGACATAGGCGGCTGAGGCAGCCAGCGTCTTCATCAATGTACGAGCCGACTCATCCTGCGGATTCGCCGCATGCAGCCAGATGGCGAACAGATACTCAGAAATACGACCCGTCTGAACCTGGGCATTAAGGATACGCTGGAGTTCCGGAACCAGCGGAGCAACCGCCGCCTTGTAGCTGGCGTTTTGCCCGCCGTTTTGCATGAACCCATCCCATTGCGGCCCGACGTAAATGGCGTGACCACCCACCTGCGGGACGGCCGCCACCGCCCGGCGGAAAAGGAATTCGCGGTCGCCATCGAGATTTCCAAGCTGAGTCTTGAGCAGGGTTAAGGCCTCCGCCGGCGGCGCACTTTTGAACAACTCGTTCCATGACGAAAGCGCGTCAGGAATGGTCGGGCTGGCCGCCATGAGGTCGTTCAGTAGCGCGTTGAAGGCGGCCGTTCGATCCTGCGCGCCGGCTTCTTTCGCCACCTGCTTCTTCACTTGATCGTAGCGTGCACCGAGGTTGGCATATTGTTTGCAGAGCGCGGCATGATCGGCTCCATCGCGCTTTGCACCGCAGTTCCATACACTATCAATGGCAAAATTCGCGGAATTGAACCTCCACATTTCTGATTTCATGATGGCAGGCACCATAGCTCTCACGGTGTTGGTTCCAGCCACGGCATAGGCGCGAACCAGGGCGGCGTTTGCATGAGGATTGCGCGCCAAGAGGGGCGACAGGGCCTGTGCCTTGGCTACGGTCAAAGTGGCATCAAACAGCTGCACATTACCTGCCGTCAGCGTATTGAGCATGCCCGGGAACTGGAGCACAAGTTTGTGGACGTCTTTCGGATCGAATCTTACCCGGCCCTGTGCGATCGGATAGACCAGCAGGTCGACCCTCTTGTCGGGCGACATGCGCGGGATCACGGCCAGGAGCTGGGCCAGCTTGCGCTCGCCATCGACCTCAAAACGTTTCTGACAGTTGCCGGAGTGGTAGTGATCGTATTCAAAACCCCATCCGTTGGCGACCAGGAAAGCGCCCTTGTCCGGTGCGACCGTAAGGAGCTTCGCCGCCGCTGCCAGCGATGCGTCGGTGTGCTTCTTGGCTATACTGTCTGCTTTTTTTTCGCGGAACTTATCCAGCTTGCGGTTATACGGCACTACCGTCGCGGCCCATTCCATCCGGGCCTTGTACTCATCCGGCACCCTCGGAACCGCCGCCAGTTTTTGGGCCGCCTCGTACCAACTCGCGTCCTCCGGTCTGAACGACTCCAGCTTCCCGCAGACCCACTCCAGGTCGGCTGTGTCCGGCAACGCCTGCGGCGTGGCTGCTCCCCAGATCGCACTCAGTTGTTTACAGACGGCCGGAACATCGTTGCGGCGCTTGGCTTCCGTCAGGAACCACATATCAAACTGACTGGCTTTCCCGTATTGGCGCAAGCGGTCGCCATCCTCACGCATCAACAGGTAGGCTGACTCGGGCTGGCGCATATCATTGATCAACAAGCGATAGGTCGCGGGGACCACATACGCCGCGAGTTTCGGGTCGAGCGACTTGTTCGTCAGGACTTTCCGGTAAAAGATGACGGCATCCGCCCACTCGCCTGCGGTCTGCAGGCAGAGACCCGCATAGAACTGCGCGGACTGCGAAGCCACAGGGTGTAGATCCAGCCATGGTTTGACGACAGCCAGCACCTCGGCTGCGCGATTCTCATCAATGCCTGTCTTCAAGAGCTGTGCCACCGCCTCCTCAGTCTGCTGATCCGCTTTCTTAAAGGCCGCCATTTGGTCGTCCAGCGGTGTGGCAAGGGTGGGAGACGCCATGCTTAAAACAAAGAGCAAGAGAACGCCGACAGATCGGACAAATCGGGCTGATCTCTGACCTCTGACTTCTGACCTCTGATCACTGTTCATCGTCCCTCCTCCACACGTTTTATCTCGATCTGAGTTTCCAGGGTCAGCAAGCCCTCTTGCGACAACTGGGCTCGGGCATAAGAGGCCCACTTACTCTCGGGAAAATCAAAGGTCAACCGCTTGTAAAGCGAGTAGGCCGCCATCGGCTCTTTCACGTTCTCATAGCACATGCCTGCCCAATACATAGCCTGCGCGCGAATCTCGGGTCCGTCATAACTCTCGGTATTGATCACGCGCTGGAAGGCAGCGATGGCCTGCTGATTCTTGGCGGCGCGCATGTAGGCCTGTCCCGCATAGAGGCCGCCCTTGCCAGCCAACTCATGATCCGGGAAGCGTTCCTGTAAGCGGCCGAAGATGTTGGCGGCTTTCAAATACTCGTTGACCGACATCTTCTGGAGCGCGATCCCTTCAAACTGCGCATCCTTGTTCTCTTTCTTTTCCAACAGAGGCTTGGCCTTTGCCTCGTAGGCAGCTGCTGTGCGCTGGAAATGGGCACCCAACCGTGCCATGGCTGTGGCTAAGAATTCAGAGTCCGGATACTTGTAGGCCAGCTTGACATATTCCTGGGCTGCCACTTCCGGCTCCTTGAGCTTCTCAAAGATGGTGGCAATCTTGAACTGCGCCTTGGAGGCATGGAGCGTATCCGCGTAACTGCCCGTGACATTCATGAAGCGCGAGAGCGCGGCGCGGTAACGATCCACTTTGAGTTCCGGCTCCGCAGTAGCATCCGCCTCTTCCAGCGTCAGGTTACCCAGGAGATACTCGGCATGGGAACGGGTCTCCTTGTCCTTAAACTGATCCATGGCACTGGCCAGCATCTGTTTCGCCTGGTCATATTCACGTGCGGCCAACTCATTCTGTTTGAGTGTCCGATGATGTTTGGCGACCTCCAGATAACTCTCGGCGAGGGTGAACTGTGTGCGCACAGCAATCTCAGGATCCTCATATTTTTTCGAGAAGGCCGCGATGGCTCCATCCGCGCCCTTGCTGATGGTGAGGAGGACCGGATCTGTCTTGATGCCCTTTGAATCCGTATAACGCGACCCAAGTTTATCACCGTAGACAACAGGGAAGCCCTCTTTCTTGACATCACTGGTTGCAGCCTCGTTTGTGTTGGCCTTGCTCAAGTTGGCTGCAGTCGCATAGGTCAACAGACAACCGCCTTTGAAGACGCCGCTGTGCGTATCCACTTCCGTGAGTTCGATCAGTTGCTTGGCACCTGACTTCGATTGCAGGAGCACGCTCACCTTGTCGCTCCGGTCAGTGACATCCGCACCGAGATCCACCACGCGCAGCGCGAGCGTCTCGCCCACAAACGCCTCGTTCCGAGGGGTCCGATAATTCTCCTCCATCACATCGAACACCGGATGGGTAATCACCTTCGCCGTTGCGGTCAGCCACTGCTCCGTACCCTTGGGATCCGTGTAGGCGAACCCGAGATAGATGCGTTCATTGGGCTGAACCACGAGTCCGGCGGGAGTCACATACTTGAACGCCTTTCTCAAGGTTTGAAACTCTTCATCGTCTAGGACCCCATGCTCCGGCAAGACCCCGGGAATCAATGGGACGCTGCTATAAAAACGCTCCGTCATTTGACGGTTCTTCTGCCTCACGAGGCTTGCGAGATAGATTGGGATGCGGGGCGTTCCGCCCCAGCCCTCTCCAGGCTCTTCCCAGCTCAATTGAAGCGCCCCGTTCAATTGTATCGTTCCCGGGACCTGAATGTCGAAGGCAGGGGCATTCGTCTCGCCTGCAGGACGGGGCCGTTGGGTGGCAAGCTTTCGTCCAGCATCGGTCTGGGCATAGACGCGAACCTGAGACCCTGCTCGCAAGGCGAGATGCGCTGCGTTGACCTCGATGAAGAGCGACTGTCCCAAAACAGCCTCAATGCCTGTTTTCGGTGGCGTTGCAGCTGAAACCATCTCATTAGTCAGGGTCCAGCGCGGACGAACCATGCCGCCGGCTTGGAATTTCGATTTTTGGCGTTGCCAGACCTCTCGCTCGTTCAAACCCTCCAGCTGGTCAAGGGTCAAGGCAAAGCCCTCATTTAAATTACGACTTGCCTGAAGCTGAGCGGGGTCTATCGCTGTGACGCTGGCATGAGACAAAAAGAGCTCGGGCACCGCAAAGGTGGCCTGCTCGGCAGAGGCGTACCGGTCAGTCGGGATGCCGGGCTCGGTATTCTCCATATCCCGATAGATCGCCGTGAGCATCTCGCCCGGGCCAACCTGAACCTCCGTCTCCTTGGTCGGCGTTCCGGCGACTGGCGTCACCCAGACTCTAAAGATGCCCGTGGAATTCCCGCTCTCCTTGGCCACGACCTGACGTTTTCCACCCGTCTTGCTCTCCAGCGTCACGGTCACGCTGTCAGGCTTTTCAGAGGTGTCCATGTCCGCATCCGTCACGGTCAGGACTACAGGCTTACCTCGTGCGAACCGGAGAAGCTTCTCATAATACTCCACGTCCTGATCATCTCTCCCTTTCCGCATTTCAAAGAAATCGAATTGTATACTCGCCGTGGTAAAGGCGACCTCCATAAAGCGCTCATGCTTCTCTTTGGCCTTGGTCACGAAGCGGTCATCCACATAGCGGACCGCAACCTTGTCACCAGTCAGGATCTCGAGGATATTGTTTTTGTTGAGCACGGCAAAATCTTCTTGAACCGGGAGCACACGTTTACCATCGGGCTGCGTCAACGCCAGCTTGTTCACAATCGGCACAGGGCCCTCCTGGCCAATAAAGATGAGTTTCAACAATCTCCCGCGGGAACCCGGAGCAAAGGCAACCTTGAAGCTCGTACCTTCCGGGGAGGCTTTGACCGTGGCAGTGCCGTTCCGCTTCGCCAGGACACCTGCAGGGAAGTTTCCCGGATCAAAGAAACGATCCGGACACCCGACGAGCTTCTCCGTCTCCTCCAGATTCGCGAGTACCTTTACTGTACGCCCGAAGCCAATCGTGCAGTCCCACCCTGTCGCCCAGATCTCGAAGCGGTGCAACCCCGGCTTCAGGGCGATCTGGCCTTCCAGGAGGTCGAGCTTCTCCTTGCTCGTGATCGGCCGCCCATCCACAGCCAGCAGGAACTGCGGAGGATTCGCCACGCTCGGGTGTGTGTTCTTGGGCACTTCATAGGGCCCGAGCACCACCTTGAACCGGCGCATGACTTCGGCCGGCTCGTGGAAGTAGCCGCGGAAGCGGTACACCACATGCGCGTTGTGATGAACATTCTGGCGCAGCCACTTGACCTTGGCCGGAATCGAATTGGTCATCGCCACGGACGGACCGGCAACGTTCTCCGAGATGCCTGCGGCAAACTGCTGGCTCATCCAGCCGGTCTCCAGATGGTGCTGAAGCTCGTCAAGATCATAAACCGAACGCAGGTTCTGGAGATGGTGATAGTCCGAATCGTTCATGATCGTGACGCTCGGATGCCATGGCTTCGCGATACTGATCTGATCCGTCGGGTATACCGCCACCGTGGTCATCTCCTTGGCATTCATCCCGGTCTGCACGACAAACTTCTTCAGCTTGCTCCCCTGCTCCTGGGCTGTAAGGGTCAGCTCGCCCAGCGGAACATTGTCATTCAGATCCACAATAAATTCAGGGGTCACATTTTTTGCGGCCACTGGCGTCCAAGCCGGATAGGTCGTCAGCGGACTGATGACCATATTGGGATTACGACCCGGCGCTGTGTTTGCTGCAAAGGCCTTTGCCTGGGCGCCGGCCGTCGGCACACGCCCTTCGAACCAACCTGTATGCGTGTCGGTCTCTTGGAGCGTCACCTGACCGATCGCGTCGCCCGAGGAGGTTTCCACGCTGACGGTCACTGTGTCTTTCCCCGCCGTACGACTCCGGTCCGCATCAATCACGCGGATGTAGAGGGGGTTGCCGGGCTTGATGCGTTCCTCCAGCAGACGCCTCTGTAGCGCCTCGGCTTGACGATGCTCCAGCGGATCAGAAGAGTCCCCGACTTTGGCTTCTGCAACCTTTGACGCCGCGACCCTAGCCGCAACACTTGCGCGTGCAGCTGACTTGGATTCCGTATTCTTGTTGAGTTCCGCCATCTGCGCCTCCATGTCAGCGACACGCTGCTCAGCCTCGGAGAGCAACTTGCGCGCAGAGGCCATCAAGAGACCATCTGACGCCACAGAGATCGGGCCGCCGCGCTTCTCCTCCATGTTGTTCATTTTTTCGCGGAAGCGTTGGGAATAGGCATAAAACACCTGGTCATCGCCGAGCACCTGCAAGATGCGATCATCTGGATTCGGCTTGCCCAAGGCAGTCGCAACCTCGCCCCGGAACTTGGTCTTCTGGTCGCCAAACTGCCGTAGGAAGAAACGCTCCTTATCGCCGGAGGTTGCCCAGACCACCACCTCGATCTCGGTTCCTGCACCCGAGATCGCCAGCGTCGGATCGGTCAAAGTCACCTTCAGCTTTTCGCCTGGCACAAAGGCCTTCTGGCTGCTGACAGGGCCTAGCTCAATCTCTGTGGCTTCCATCAGCTTCTGGCGTTTGATCTGCAGATTTCCCTGCATGATCTTTCCTTCGGCATGGTCTGGCACACGAGCCAAAATAGACTCAATATCCGTTGCCGCACGATCAAAATCCTCCATGTCGAAATAGACCTCAGCCCGCGCATAGCGAAGCGGAGCAAACATCTCTGGAACACGCTCCATCTCCAAATCCTGGAGGGTCTGAAGGGCCGCATCAAAATCTTTGGACATGCGCTCCACAAGGACACGCCGCAAAGCTGCTTCGTTACGCGCGGCTGTTCCTTCATACGCCTTGTTCTGCATCGTCCGCGTGAAGAGCTCATGCGCCTGCTTCAGCATGCCACGCTGAATCGCAATATCGCCGTACGCAATTTCAATTTCCGCCCGCTGGTGAATCGCCAGGGGGGTATTGGGTTCTGCAGCCCAGAACAGAAGCGCCTTGATAAGCTCCTCCTGCCGCGCATCCGCACGACTGTAAATCGTCCGGCGCAAAACCCACATCAGATACTCCACGGCGAGCTCACGATGCACCGGAAGGAATTGCTCCCAGTTCTCTTGGCATAAGGTCCAGGCTGTGTCCTCATTACCACCCTGCCAGTCCGCCTGGGACTTGTATATAGGATACGCCGGATCCGTCGGCGGCACCGGGATAGTTATAAGCCCCAGCTTCATCGCCGCTTTCCCTTCCAGTGCCTTGAGAGCTGGGCGGCCTGCGTTCGCCCAGTTCCTTGGGTGTTCAGGGACAGTACCCGAAAAGGCGGACAACCCGATCCTCGCCAGCGCACTGGCTGCAGCAGGTTGATCGTTAAGAAGGGACTCTGCCAGTGTCATCGTCACGGAAAGCGAACTTCCATAGTGCTGGCTTATGCCGAAGCTCCAGAGGAAAGCACCTGTGCGGTGCAGCAGTACTGGGTCTTTATTAGCTGAGACATACGCCAACAGTTTTCCGCCAAAAGGTTCCGATTCACGGTCACAGAGGAATCGCAGCCCGTCCGTCACGTCCAGAATCTGATTCATCACCGTGGGATCGGCAAACACCGTATTTGTCACCGCGGCCAGCCGGTCCAACCCCTGGATGCTGATCTTGACCGGCGACTTCTTCACGCCGTCGATCACCTTCTCCAGCGCCGCCGCCGCGGTCGCCACGTCCGCCGTGTTCGTGAGTGACAGCAGATCCTTGCAGACCAGCGCCGGAACCGCCGCATCAACCCAGGCGGCCTGCCCCGGGGTCATCGCATCCTTCTTGAACCATTCGCGAGCAGCAATTT
>CAIZQW010000059.1 GCA_903935195.1 uncultured bacterium | reverse complement strand
CTCAAGAATGTCAAGAAGCAGACCCAAGAAGCCATGCAAAAAATGATGCAGAATGGCGAGATGGGTGGAATGCTCGGAGGCTGATGTGGTTCCTGCAGTTAACACACTGATTCACGCGCTTGCACGTCTGCCCGGCCTGGGTAGGCGGTCAGCGGAGCGTGCTGCCCTCGCCTTGATGCGGAAGCCGGAGCTTATCCTCGATCCGCTCCTGGTGGCGTTGCACGATGCGCGGGAGACAGTCTGTTGCTGTCCGACCTGTGGCGGCTTTACCTCAAAAGAAGTCGTCCCCTGTCGCCTGTGCAGTGACTCCCTGCGGGATGCCACGCTCCTCTGCGTGGTCGAAGAGCCGGCTGATATCATCCAGATCGAAAAAACAGGCGGGTATACCGGCTGTTACCATGCACTCATGGGAAAGCTTTCGCCTTCACGTCAGACCGGAGTCTCTGAGTTGAGATTGCAAGCCTTGATCACGCGTATTGGCCAAGGCACAGTCAAGGAGGTCATCCTGGCGCTCAGTACGGATATGGAAGGGGACATCACCTCTGGCTACATTTGTGAAATGCTCAAGCCCTATCCTGTCCGCGTAACTCGTCTTGCCTTTGGCTTGCCGGCGGACAGCGGAATCGGCTATTCAGATCCCCTCACCTTGAAACGGGCACTCAAAGGACGCCAGGACGTCTAATCTCATGAATACACTTATCATTGACCGTTCCTCGGTACGTCCCAGCCTTGCGCTCTTCAGCCATGAGCAGCTAATTTGTCAACACCAATGGACCGGTGAGCCGACGCGGGCGCCGGAGTGGCTCGCAGAGCTGGGTTCGCTTTTGGCGCAACACAACATCCCCCTTGATTCCATTGAACGGTATATCTGCGGCTTAGGTCCAGGTTCCTTCTCGGGAATTCGCGCGTGCTTGGCTGCCATCCTGGGGCTCGCGCTTCCAACGAAGACACCTGTCTATGGAGTGGCAAGTGCTGCTGCCATCGCGTACGCGCTTCCAGATGCGTCGGTCACCGTGGTGGGCGATGCGCGACGAAACCGCCTCTGGTGCGTCAGCTATCGCAAGGAGAAGGAAACAGGGCGCCTATGTCTCGCGAATGGCAGTACGCCTACACATACCGCGGATGACTTCCAGTTGGTAGAAGCCTCCTCGCTCGCCACTCTGATTCCGGAAGGTGCGCGCGTTGTCTCGACGGATTGGGAACGGCTAGAGGCCGTTCTCTCCTCAGCCTGTGAGGCATCGTTACTCATCCACCACCCGGTCACGGTCACCGCCGAAGCCATCGGGCGACTTGCTCTTTCAGATCCCATGGCGCTCAAACTTGAGCCATCCCCTATCTATCTGCATCCTGCCGTATAAGGTTGGCTGGAAAAATGAAAATCAGGAATAGTGTGTTAATGATTGGGTTGCTCTCCGGGGCGCATCTGGCGTTCGCGCAAAACGTCTATACCCGGAGCATGAACCGCGTTTCAAGTCTTGACCCTGTCGAGGCTGCCTCTTCCTATTCGGCGCGCGCAATCCAGCTGGCCTATGAACCCCTGCTTGAATATGATTACACGGCGCGGCCCTACAAGCTCATCCCGTGTCTGGCCGCCACGCTGCCCGTTCTTGAGAGTGACGGACGCGTTTTCATCTTTAAACTGAAGCCTGGTGCGTGCTTTGTTCCTGATGCCTGTTTTGGACGTGATGCAGGCGGACAGCTTCGTGGACGTCCCGTGACGGCAAGCGATGTCGTCTACTCCCTGATGCGGATTGCGGACAAGAAAAACGCCTCACCTGGCGCCTGGGTGGTCAGCGATACGATCCTAGGCATGAAGGCCTTTGCAGAACACTCGGGTTCAAAGGAGTCCACGAATTACGACTTCCCTGTTGCCGGTCTCAAGGCTCTTGATCCGCAGACAATCCGCATTGAACTCACGCGGCCGCTCTATGTGTTTCCCCATTTTCTGACGATCGCCTATACAGCCATCGTACCACGGGAGGCTGTCACCTTTTATGGCAAGGCGTTCGGTAGCCATACAGTCGGCTCAGGCCCCTATCAACTCACCGAGTGGCGTCGTAACTATCAGATGATCTACACACGGAATATGCGGTGGCCGGGATGGGTGCAGGGCCCCGCCACCATCAAGCCTAGCGAAAAGCCCTTTGACCAGATCTATTACCGGATGATCGAGGATGCATCAACGCAATGGCTCTGTTTCATCAAAGGCGAACTCGATCTGCTGGGCGAAGTCGCGCACGACAACTGGGATGTCGTCGTGGACAAAAACGGGCAACGTGCCGAGTTCCTTCGCAACAAAGAGATTAATCTTCATACGACATCCGCACTCGAAGTCGAGTATATCGGCATCAATATGGATGATCCGATCCTCAGAAAAAACCGCGCCTTGCGCCAAGCGTTGAATGCCGCGTTTGACAGCACAACGTGGAAAGCCTTTTACAACCACCGCATTATTCCAGCTACAGGACCGCTCCCCCCGGGCATCGACGCCCGCCTTGAGTCGCCCTTCCCCTACGCCTATAATTTGGAACGCGCCAAGAAGCTCATGATCGAAGCGGGCTACCCGAACGGAATCGATCCCAAGACAGGTCGGCGTTTAGAACTCCTGCTGGACATTGGAAGAACCACACAAGAGATACGCGAGTCCACAGAACTCCTCGCCTCATTTTATGAGAAGATTGGCGTGACGCTGACCCCGCAATACCAGAACTGGCCTACCTTCCTCAAGCGCATCTCAAATCGCCAGGCGCAGCTCTTCCGCATCACCTGGGTCGGCGACTACCCGGATGCTGAAAATTTCATTAAAATCTTTTGCAGTCAGAATGCGTCACCGGGTCCCAATCGCGTCAATTATGCCAATCCTGCTTTAGACGCCCTGTATGCCAAGGCGTGCGAGACAGTCGAAGAGATCCCTCGCAAAAAAATGTGGGAAGAGGCGCAAGCCTTGATCCGCGAAGATTGTCCCTGGATCTTCCTTCACCATCCTTCCGTGAATTCCCTCACCCAGTCCCGCCTTCTAAATTTCACCCCATCTGATTTTCCGTATGGCACTGAAAAGTATTTACGTTGCAAATAGGAGATGAATATGAGTACCGTTGATTTAGCTGTAAACCTCGGTGGCATTCGCATGGCGAATCCCGTAACTGTCGCCTCTGGAACATTTGGCTACGGCAAGGAGTATGCCGACCTTGTTGATATTTCAAAACTCGGAGCAATCACCGTCAAAGGCATCCGCCTCCAGCCCTGGCATGGGAATGCCCTGCCCCGTCACGTCGAAGTGCCCGGCGGCATGATCAATGCCATTGGCCTTCAAGGACCTGGTGTTGAGGGCTTCATCCGCGAGTACATGCCCTTCCTCCAAAAGGTTGGGGTGCCGGTTATTGTCAACATCTGGGGAACGAGCACCGAGGAGTATGCCGAGGTGGCGCGTCACCTGAGCGATGTCCCTGGCGTCTCCGGACTGGAACTCAACATTTCCTGTCCCAACGTCAAGGAGGGCGGCCATGCCTTCGGAACTGATCCAAAAACCGTCGCCGCGCTGGTGGCTGCTGTTCGGGCGGCAACCAAGCTTCCCCTGTTGCCGAAGCTGGCGCCAAATGTCCCGGACATCAAAGTCTTTGTGCGGGCAGCGCAAGAGTCAGGCGCGGATGCCATCTCCATGATTAACACCATCCCGGCCATGGCGATTGACATCGAGACGCGCAAGCCCATCTTGGCAAACAAAGTTGGCGGCCTTTCAGGATCACCCATTCATCCTGTTGCAGTCAAACTGGTTTATGAGGCAGCGCAGGTGGCAACAGTGCCGATCCTCGCCATGGGGGGCATCATGGAGCCCTGCCATGCGATAGAGCTGATGATCGCAGGTGCAACAGCTGTGGCTGTCGGGACCGCGAACTTCATCGACCCCTCAACCCCCTTGCGCGTCATTGACGGTATCGCAGCCTATTTAGAGAAGCATCAGATGTCCTCTGTCAAAGAGTTGACGCGCTCGCTGATTTTATAGGATTAGACTCGCGGGATACAGGTAGATGCAGTGTCAATAAGTCTGGAAGTGTCAGTAAGTGTCAGTAAGTCTGAATACAGTACTTTAGCACTTTTGAACTTTCGAACTTTAGAACTTCTCCCTTCCTGTTCCGGACTCCCCGTAAACGCCCGCATAAACATCCGACAGCGACCAAAAGACCTAATAACAATGACTTGCTAAAATCTAAGCTAACCTTGATTCGGGCTTGACTGTGACAGGCGCATGCTAGACAATAGCCATCATCACGAAGGTCCTCTTTAAAAGAAAGACTCCATGGGCATTATCATTGATCACGAGGCGAGGCGACATTCGATTATCGTCAAAGCGATCCAGCTCTTTGCCGAGCAGGGATATGATGGCGTCACGTATCAAAAGATCGCTGACAGTTGCGGCATTGCCCGGACCACGCTCTACAAATACTTTCACAACAAGCGGCAAATCTTCACCTACGCCATCTGGGAAGCATCAACCATCTCCAATCAGGTCTTCGCCTACATCCTTAACCCGAAGGACAGCGTCGTCGTCCGTCTCGACCGCCTCTTGGAGGCTGTCCTCAAGATGCTCTTCCAACGTCACCTGATGATGATCGTGGTGCTGGACTATTTGCTCGCGGTTCAACGTACAGGAAAGAATCTGAAACGTAACATCGAGCGTCACACCGTCACCTTTAAACGCATCCTCTTGCGTCTCATACTCGAAGGCGTCCGCAAAGGAGAACTGGAGTGTAAAGATCCTGGCGCCGCCGTGGAGTTGCTCTACACGCAGCTGGAGTCAACGATCCTCCGATTAACCATCAGTCAGAATGCAGACTACGATGAATCCCTTCAACGGATCAGGGAAGTCTTAGAGCTGTTTCGTAAAAAGCCGGTCGAGTCCCCCACGACTAACAAATAGCCATGTATTTTTCCGCAAAAACCGCAATTTTATCGCAAATGTCACGTCCGCCTCGCCCATGGCTACATGGACGGCGGAACGGACATTTGCTAAGGTTTTTCATTAAACACCCGTTTTCAAAAATTCGCCATATAATTTGCCTTATTTTTAAATACGTGGCCGAACTGTCTTCTTGTATTAAGGCCTGCGTGTCTATCCATTCCGCCGTCCGTGTATTCACGGGTGAGGCGGATGTGATAGACACGCAATCTCCTTGCGGTTTTTGCGGTAAAAAAAATACACATTCATGGCTTTCAGCCTGGCACCCTGCACGGCACAGCATGGTACTTCTGTGCAGTATCTTCTTTTGCGTTGTTGTGCAGGGTTTAGACGAAGTCCAATATAAGCCCAAAAACTATCAGGCGTCCAAAACATTAAAGACGAATACGTATCAACCGAAGACGCAACCGAATACAAAACCCTTTGAGTCTAAAGCGCAGCCGGCCCCCGCGCGCCAACTCACAGAGAAACAAGCGCCTGAGGGAAAAAAAGTGACCAGCGCGCCAGCAACTTCCACGGCCTCACTCGAATCGATCCCCCCTTTTGAAGGGAAAGCGCCTAGCCAAGAAAAGCTAGTTGATAACAAGCCCTATGTGCCAGGCGAAACAGATAATCCATCCACGATCACGGCCAATCCAGGGGGTGCTGGGCAGGAGAAAAAACTCTTTATTGTAGCCACGAACCAGTCGTATATTGCTACAGAGCGTCCTAAAGTGCGGGATCCGATGCTCGAACCCCGCCAAGGCATTAAAGCACCTGAAGAGACCCTTGACGAAAAGGATGCACGCAAATGACACCCTCTTCTCCTCTTGAAGCCTGGGGGCTTCTGCCTGACGAATGGAAGCCGCTCTGTACCGAACTCGGGATCCCCCCCTATCGCGCCACGCAAATCCTGACTGGCCTTTACCAGAACTTCGCCCAGTCCTGGCAGGAGATCACAACACTCCCGAAAGAGCTGCGCGACATCCTCGCCGCACACATCCTGTTGCAGCCCCTGGAGGTTGTCACAACACAAGCGTCTGAGGATCACGTGACCAAGCTCCTGCTCGGCTGTACGGATGGCGAACGGATCGAAACCGTCCTAATCCCCTCCAAGGGACGCATGACGCAATGCATCTCCACGCAGGTCGGATGCAATTTCAAGTGCGCCTTCTGCGCCAGCGGACAATACGGACGTGTACGAAATCTTACTGCAGGTGAGATTGTCGGTCAGGTCATGGCCGCGTGCGCGCTCATGCGAAACGCCCAACAGCCGAGCGAACAGGATACCGCAAACCAACCCGGCAAGAAATTCGAGTTGCCACGGCCCGGAAACATTGTGGTCATGGGCATGGGTGAACCGTTTGACAACTACGACAACATGATCAAGGCCTTAAAGATCCTGAACCATCAAAAGGGGATCAATATTGGTGCTCGTCATCTGACCATCAGTACTTGCGGCGTCATTCCCGGGATCCAGCGCCTTTCGGATGAAGGGTTACAATTTGAACTCTCCGTCTCCCTGCACGCCCCGACAGATGAGCTGCGTAATAAACTGCTCCCTGTCAACAAACGGTGGCCGATCGCCGAGCTGATCGCGACGTGCAAACAGTATTTTGAGAAAACTAATCGGTTGATCACCTTTGAGTACACACTCATCAAGAAATTAAACGACCAGCCTGAACATGCGGCGCAACTGATACAGCTCTTGCGTCAACTGCCCTGCAAGATCAACCTCATTCCCCTGAGTCCTGTCGAAGGCTTTGACGGGGAACGTCCGGATGACCGCACGAGCCTCAGCTTTTTGGATACGTTAATCAAAGCAGGGTTCAACACGACGCTCCGGAAATCACGCGGCAAAGAAGTTGACGCCGCCTGCGGACAGTTGCGCCTCAGGACAATAAAGGGTGAGTGAATTTCTAACAACCCCGGCGCCTTGAGCGGCGCAGTGGCAGTCGGCAGTAGCAGTTGGCAGTGAATGCCTTGTAATATACGAGTAAATAACTTTTTCCCGCAGAGCGCGCAAATGCAGTGTCGCGTAAATAGCACTACACGACTAAGCGTTTGGAGTCCCGCCTTTAGGCGGAAGCAAATATGCACGGTCTTCTAAATTCCGCCTAAAGGCGGTACTCCAAACAATTAAACCCAGCATTCGATAAACAATGACACGCAGGTGCTTGCACGAGATAAGCGCCTAATAGCGACCTTTGCGAAAAATCCTAATTCAGCTTCAACGTTTTCCAATTGATCGCCTCCGCATCTTGGAGATGATTTTGAATTTCCTGAAGGAATTGAGCGCGCGGGATCTCCTCCGCTCCAAAACGTTCGAGATGGTCTGTATGAACCTGGCAGTCGATCAAGGGACACCCGTGAGCACGCAACGCACGGACAAGACTGACAAAGGCGCACTTGCTCGCATCGGGTTCAACCGCAAACATGGACTCTCCAAAAAAGCATCGTCCAATGGATACGCCATAGAGGCCCCCTACCAGCTTTCCTTCTCGCCAGGCCTCGACCGAGTGGGCATGTCCAGCCTCATGCAAGGCGATATAGCCTTTCTTGATCTGGGAGGTAATCCAGGTGCCAGGTTGGTCCGGACGCTTCACCGAACGACACTGGTGAATCACATCGGAAAAACAGTGATCAATCGTCAACGTGAAGATCTGCTTCCGCAAGACTCGGTCGAGACTTTTAGGAACCTTCAACTTCGATGGATAGAGGACAAAGCGCGGATCAGGCGACCACCACGCCAACGGAACATCATCCAATGGCCATGGAAAGATGCCCTTTCGATAGGCTTCCAGCAAACGTTCCACGCGGACATCCCCGCCAACAGCCAATAGGCCATAGGGTTCAGCGTGATCTGTCGGCGGGAAAATAATGGAGTTGTTCAGACGATAAATGGGCATATCAGATCGCTTCCGCTTTAGCATCCAATCCTGCGCGGTGCAATGCGGCGGTGTGCTGGATCGCAAGCTCCTTCGACTCGACCTCAGCAATCGCCCTTCCCGACTCATGCGCTTCGAGCATAATTTTAACAGCGATACTCAAGGGGTGGCTAAAAATAGAGAGCAGGCACTCAACAACATAGTCAGCGTCGTTGACGTCATCATTGAACAAGATCACCTGGTACATCCGTTCTAGGGAAACTTGCACGGTGACTTCTAACTGCGGGCGGGCATTTTTGATCGTCATGGTTTAATCGTTTTTTTCTCACAGAGCACACAGAGCCCACGGAGGAAAGTAGTTTCTCTGTGTCCTCTGTGTCCGGCAGTTGCCGGATGAGGGAATACACATGAAATTGGAATGCTCTATCGTAATGAATCACGGACTTCGCTGAAACATTTTACAGCGAAGACGAGGTCCTCGCGAGTATGGGCGGCGGAGACTTGCGTACGGATACGCGCCTGTCCCTGCGGCACCACGGGGTAGAAGAAGCCTACGACATAGATGCCTTTTTCGAGCATCTTCGCTGACATCTCCTGAGCCAGCCGCGCGTCACCGAGCATGATCGGCACGATCGGATGTTCGCCGGGTTTGATCGTGAAGCCAGCCTCGGTTAAGGCTTTTCGATACCAGGCCGTATTCTCGCGAAGACGTACCAGGGCCTCCGGCACGGTTTCCAAAAGTTCCAACGCCTTGAGTGAAGCCATCACAATCGCAGGCGACAGAGAATTACTAAAGAGATAGGGACGTGAGCGCTGGCGCAACAGCTCGATGATTTCCTTGCGAGCGGAGGTGTAACCACCCCCTGCTCCACCCAGCGCCTTTCCAAAGGTTCCCGTGATGATATCCACGCGCCCCATGACCCCGTTATGTTCATGCGAACCGCGGCCGTTCTTGCCGACAAAACCGACGGCATGTGAATCATCCACCATAACCATCGCGTTGTAGCGGTCCGCCAGATCACAGACCGCCTTCAGGTTGGCGATCGTGCCATCCATGGAGAAGACACCATCCGTGGCAATCAGTTTGAAGCGGGCCGAGGATGCTGCCTTGAGCTGAGCTTCCAAGTCAGCCATGTCATTGTTGGCATAGCGGAAGCGCTGGGCCTTGCAGAGACGGACGCCATCAATGATACTGGCATGGTTGAGCGCATCGCTGATGATCGCATCTTCAGCACCAAGCAAGGTCTCAAAGAGGCCGCCATTCGCGTCAAAGCAGGAACTGTAAAGGATCGTATCTTCCATGCCGAGAAAAGAGGAGAGCTTCGCCTCTAATTGCTTATGGATGTCCTGGGTACCGCAGATGAAACGAACTGACGAGAGCCCGAAGCCATGCGTGTCCAGTCCAGCCTTGGCAGCCTTGATGATCTCTGGATGATTGGAAAAGCCTAAATAATTATTCGCACAGAGGTTAAGAACCTTTTGCCCGGAGGTGGTCTGGATCCAGGCTGACTGGGGTGTCGCGATCAAGCGCTCTGTTTTATAGAGACCGTCCTGACGGATTCCGTCCAGGAGTGTTTGGAGATGCTGCTGTTGCGTATACATACGAGACTACTCCCAGGAGAGAATGACTTTGCCGGAATTGCCGGAACGCATGGCTTCAAAGCCCTTTTCAAATTCCGTATAGTGGAAGCGGTGCGTAATGATCGGGGAGATATCCAACCCAGACTCCACCATGGCACTCATCTTATACCACGTCTCATACATCTCGCGTCCATAGATTCCCTTGATGGTGAGCCCGTTGAAGGTCAGCTTGTTCCAATCAATCACGGTATTGTCCGGGAGGATGCCTAACTGGGCGATCTTGCCGCCATGACACATCGCATCAATCATGGAGTTGAGCGCTGCGCCATTTCCGGACATTTCAAGACCGACATCAAAGCCCTCCTTCATGCCCAGATCTTTCTGGACATCCGCGAGCGTCTCCTTGCTCACATTCACCGCACGATCAATGTTGAACTTCTTGGCCAACTCGAGGCGGTAGGGATTCACGTCTGTTATTACGACAAAACGCGCGCCAGCCTTTTTTGCAATCGCAGCCGCGAGAATACCGATCGGACCCGCGCCGGTTACGAGGACATCCTCGCCCACGAGATTAAAGGAGAGCGCGGTATGGGTCGCATTGCCGAAAGGATCAAAAATCGCGAGAATTTCATCAGAAATACGCGGACTTGCATGCCAGATATTGGAGACAGGAATCGCCAGATACTCGGCAAACGCGCCATTCCTGTTCACACCCACGCCTTTGGTGTGCGGACAGAGATGAGAGCGTCCAGCCAGGCAGTTACGGCAACGTCCGCAGACAATATGACCCTCACCGCTCACCACATCCCCGATGTTGACCGCATGGACATTGCTTCCCTTCGCGCAGACAACCCCCATAAATTCATGGCCGATGGTCATGGGAACAGGTATAGTCCGCTGGGACCACGCATCCCAATTGTAGATATGGACATCGGTTCCGCAGATCGCTGTTTTGCGAATCTTAATCAGGACATCATCCTGCCCGATTTCGGGAACAGGAACATCCATCAGTGTCAAACCAACATCCGCGCGAGATTTTACAAGAGCTTTCATATGACGGGTCACCTTTGCTTTTAAGTCTTAAAAAATACCATGTTTCCTGTTACGGCGCAACCAGATAAAGGAAATTAACCTTTTCACCGGCGTGCAGTCCGATTCATGATACCCGCAAGTTTAACCCTTAGATACAAAGATGTTGTCAGATGGTTGGTGAAAGAAGGACGACGGGTTTATCTGTTAACCCTTATCACAGGCGAATTTCGGTCGACTCGTCGCCCATTTTCCGCGCGTAAAATCTGGGAACTCAATTGGCATACTGCCTTTTTCAATCGAGAGTCCTGACAAGTCAACAATCGCGCTCATGACCACGGAATCATAGACATCCAATGGTAATGGAGATTTAGTACGCACCGCCTCAACAAGCAGTTTATCTTGCAGTCCGTCCACACCCCCATGACCGCCAGAGCCGCCTATTTCCTTCCACCATTTGTGTTGAAACTCGTTTTGGTATGGAGCAAAGGATTCATAATTCTCGTAGCGAGGACTCTTGCCACTCAGATAAATTGAGTTACGCTCTTCAGAATAGACACCTCGCGTTCCTTGGAGCATCCAGCGGTTGTCATAGGGGCGTGGTAACTGCATGTCGTAATTAATGACCACCGTTTTACCTTTGGCTGTCTTGAGCGTTGAGGTGACAATATCACCCTGCGCATATTTACGTTTGGCACCCGGATGATCCGGACCAAATTTTTGTATAAAATAATCATTGATCCCGAAACTGCCGGTCGCAGTGGAGGTTATGGACGTGAAACGATCTCCACAGTTAATGTCACACCAACTCAGTACTGGCCCGACACTGTGCGTCGGATATTGATCGCGGTTGTATTTGAGAAGATACTCCGCCGGCCAGCGATCGAGTCCGGTTTTTTGGTCAAAGAACCAATGGGGTATACAATTATGACTGTGTGCACAGTGCACATGGACAATTTGGCCGAACAGTCCTTGTCTTACCATGTTCAGTAAGGCCAAGTTATCATTCCTGAAAGACCAGCATTCCAACATCATGCACCCAACACCCGTCTTTTCGCTGGTATCAACCAGATCCCAGCATTCCTTCACGGAGAGAGAAGACGGAACTTCCACGCCTGGAACTATGCCGTGTTTCATTGCCATCACAGCCATCGGAGTGTGCCATTTCCAGGGTGTTGCAATAATCACAAGGTCTAAATCGTCTCGCTCCAGCATCTGCTGCCAGTTCAATTCACCCTCTACATACAATGTGGGAGCAGGCAAGCCAGCCTTTGTAATCATGAGTGCTGCTCGCTTTGCCGCCTCGCTGTCAACATCACAGACGGCTGAAATAGTGATATTTTTAATTAAAAGCATCGCTTTAATATGGTCTGTCCCCCGCGCACCTACTCCGATAAAACCGATGCGGACGGTTTTCTGCTGTTCGGGCATCACCCCTTTACTGATGAATGGTGCCGTGGCGGTAGCAATCCCTGCAATCTTAAGAAACCTTCTTCTATTAATATTATCATTCATATCATACTCCTTTCAAATAAGTACATGTTGACTATAACATTAAGAGCAAGATATGACCATGTCCAAAACGCTAATATATATATACATTTCGATACTAAACTTTTTATTGTTTTGCGCTATCGCTTCTACAAATGATTTGTCTTGCGACGCAGGTGTATCCTTGCAATAATTAAAGAATGTTTACAGAGAAATACGTACTTCCTTGCGGACCGACTTCAACATGTGGCATAGCCCTTGAGTGTATCTGGGATGTACATGCTGACGAAACCTACGATGTGCCTGTCGAGCGTGCGAAGAATTTTTCCCGTTCCTTGTATCGTGATGGTGGAACGGGACTGATCGCCGTGCGCACCATGGCAGGCAATGGTCAAGTCTATCTGACTGACGGCCGCATAATTAAACTAAAACGTAACACCATGGTGCTGTTAGAATGGAAGACCTTACGACGCTATCATTGTGTTGGGAATAATTGGCACTTTTTGTGGTTTGAGTTTATCGCATATGGACCGCTACACATCCCACTTTACGAAGACATATGCCTTTCAGAAACGGATCAAGACGTGAACCATATCAAAGCAATACAGAAAGCGTTCGTATCCAAACGCCAAGTCAAACGGCGAACCGCCTCAGCCAAGTTTCTTGTTCTTCTTTACGAATGGTTCGAGCGCCATCGGGACAAAACCAAAAATCCACATGAATTCAAGCTCGAAACCATTATCAGCCGGGTAGCCAGCAACCTGTCAGAACCGTGCGACATTAGTGCTCTGGCAAAAGAAGCAGGAATGAGCGAAGCCTGGTTCCGGCACCACTTCCAGCAACTCACGGGGAGTTCGCCAAAACGTTTTTTTGACCGTATGCGGCTGGCTTGGGCTGACGAAATGCTTCGAACATCGACTCTCAGTATTTCAGAAATCGCCTTTAAACTTGGCTACTCAAGTCCATTTCACTTCTCGAAGGCGTACAGGCTTCATTTTCGAACTCCACCCTCTTCCGCCCGATCAATCACGTGACCTTAGCTAATCCAATAATGTAGAAGGCTAGGGTTCAAAAGTGAAATCAGGGATTTAACTGGCAAGCCCGCCGCCCGGTCCGGCAGCTGCCGGACGGGAATAAACGAAGGAGTAACTTTATCCCGCAGAGGCGCTGAGGCGCTGAGGAGATTTTTGACAGGATGAACAGGATTTCCGACAGCTTCGCTTCGGCGAGTAGAAATTATAGGATTTATTTTTCTAGTTGCCGGCGGAGCCATGCCGAAAATCTAAAATCCCAAATCTAAAATCTAAAATCACCGAAGTTATAGCTAAGCGCCCCGCCCGGTCCGGCAGCTGCCGGACGCGAACAAACGACTTGGTAACTTTTTTAGGAGCCTCTACAGGTTGACATTGCCTGGGAACG
>CAIZQW010000058.1 GCA_903935195.1 uncultured bacterium | reverse complement strand
TCGAAATGGCGTGATGCCCGTGACGTATGTTTCGGCTGTGACTCAGATGAGCGCCTGTCTAAGAGGCCAAGGCTGGGTCGTGAAGCAGACCATCCCGCTGGGAAGGAAGAATGACCGGACCTTGATTAATTTTCAAAACGGCAAGCAGAAGATTACAGTTATGCTCTGGAGGATTGACCTCGCAAAGACAGGCTTCTCTTGGGGTATTGTTGAGTAAGCGTAAAGAATAGAAAATGAAAGGAAACGAATATGAAAAAACTACTCTGTTTCAGCACGGCCTTGCTTTTAGGAGCAAGTGCTCTTTTGGCTCAAAGGCCAGCAGACGATCCGAATATTCCTGTGCAACTGAAACCCGCTATGAAATCTTATAACGCAGCACTCGAACTAGAGGCCGCCGGAGAGGCCGAGGCCGCACTGGTGGCCTACAGGGAAGCGCTCCAGCAGGCCGAGTCTGCCAAGCATGCGAGCGCCAAGGTTGTGCTCTCGTCCGCTGCGAATAATGCAGGAACACTCTTGCTGGCCAAGGGGAAGCTTGATGAGGCAGAGGCGATGTTCAGGAAGGCCATGCAGGCTGATCCGCAACATGCGCTGGCGCTCAATAATCTTGCGGGTGTTCTGTTACGGCAGAAGAAGGTAGATGAGGCGATTGCGACCTATGAGCAGGCTAACAAGGCCGATCCCCGGCAGGGTATGGCCTTGAACAACCTCGCGCGACTCCTCCTCTTGGCTAAAGATTATTCTGGCGCAGCCAAGGCGCTTCATGCAAGTCTCCAAGTGGCTCCTGTCAATATGCGAGAGACGCTCCTCTTGACCTCTGTCGTCTATGAGAAGATGCAGCAACCCCGAGAGGAACAAGAGCGAATCTGGCGTGTCCTGGTGGCAACGACGGACAAGAAGCCCGCGTCACAGCTTCAACTCATCAAGGAACTGCTGAAGGCTGGCGCCCGCCAGCAACCCACTCAGCTCCTCGCCAATCTGCTTCAGAAGAGCCCAGAGTGGCCAGAGGCTCGCCTGCTACAGGCGCGCGTGCAGATGCTCAGCAATCAGAATGAACAGGCGCTCAAGACGATTCAAGAGCTCCTGCCGGCCATGACTCAGGATTTCTCTGTACGTCAAGATGCCATCGCCCTTTTGACGCAGGGCGGGAAGCTGGAGGAGGCAGGTTCCATTGCACAGCAGGCTGTGAAGGACTTTCCAAAGCTCGGCGCAGCCTGGTATGCGTTGGGATGCATCGAGGAGAAACGTGAGAACCTGAAGGCAGCAGAGAAGGCCTATTTCGAGGCAACAAAACTGGATGCCTCCCTCGCGGATGGTTGGAACAATCTCGGGAATGTCGTCTCCAAACGTAACGACGCCAAAACCGCGATCTTCTGTTACGGAAAGGCCCTGGAAGCGGATAAGAGCCATGCGAAGGCTAAATATAATCTGGCTCGCACGTTGGTCATCAGCAAGGCAGATATTAAGAAGGGCCTCCAACTGATGGCAGTCGTTGCATCAGGTTCAAGCGAGGTGGCTCCCGAGGCCAAGAAATTTATAGATGAAGCTGCGGCAATGGCTAAAGCCGGTCCTTCGGTAAACGTCACGGCTAAGTAAGGAGGACAATCATGAAAACAAATACATCCGTATTACAAAAGTTTCTGACTGCTTCCTTAGCACTCGTTGCGCTCTTCTTCTCCTCTGTTGTTTCGCTGGCTACGCCTCCGAAGATTCTGGCAAGTGGAGAGGGGTCCGCGACAACCAGTGGCTCCTATTCGAATGCAGGCGCTGACGATTTTGGTGGTGATAGTGGTGGCGAAGAGCAGTCAATCACCATTAAGAATACCTTGATTGATCAGACAACTAAGTTTGGTTCTGAAAATGCCGGAGGCACAACCACGGTTAAGGGAGAAGGCGAAGCCACGGTTGCCTGGGATGACAATGGTGCCAAAGTAGAAGTTAAGGCTGGCCTGGAGGCTGTCATCGAGGGTGCGGTGAAAGGCCAGCTCGGCAGTGACAATCTAGGGTTGAGCGGCGAGGTCGCTGGCAAGCTGGAGGCTGCGCTCAAGGGCGAAGGGCTGATCGGTGCCTGCGTGGACGAGAAGGGGCTGACAATTGGTGCCAAGGGACAGCTAGGCGCGACGGTGGGTGCAGAGATCAGCACAACCGCGACATTGAATGTTTTGGGTATTGATACCTCGGTTAAGTTGATCGCTGCTGGACAGGTTGGCGCCTCTGTCGAAGGTGCGGCCTTGATCACCATTGGCAAGGATGGTAAGATCAAATTTGCCATCGGTGGTGGAGCCACGGTGGGTATTGGCGGAAGCGTGCGGATGGAGTTTGAAGTGAGTGCGGATAAACTCATGGAGAAGCTTGGGCTCAAGAATATTAGTCAATTGATCGAGTGGATCATGAAGGTCTCTAAAAACTCTAAGGAAATCTTGAAGGAGTTGTTTGGGGACGAGAATAGCACGATCATTGATATTGGAAAGATCATGGAGACGCTTGAAGCCATCGGTAATATCAAGGATACGCTTTCGGGTTGGCTCCCAGGGGTTACAGATCCAGGGGCTGGCACAGGAACGGGTGCTAAGAACAAGAAGCCCGTCTCGTTGAATCCGATCAAGACGTATTAAGAAATGATGAGTGTCGGGAATGCGAGAATGCGAGAATGCTGGAATGTTGGAATGCGGGAACATTGGAATGATGGAATATTGGAATAGTGGAAGAAAGCATCATTGGGGGGAGGGACGAGCGTCTGCTCGTCCAAGGCACGCAGACGCGTGCCCCTCCCAGAGACGATATTCCGTTTCTCCATTTTTCCATCATTCCACTATTCCATTATTCTGCTATTTCAGTAAAACGTTGAGTAATTTGGAGAGCCGTAATGGACAACAGTAACTCATTTTTGGTTTTGTTCTTGGAGCCCATCCGGGCCTATCTCGAAGATGATGACGTCTCGGAAATCATGATCAATGGTCCGACGAGCGTCTACATCGAAAAGAAGGGCAAGCTCCAAAAAACCGATGCGAAGTTTATCAGTGAACCCGCTCTCAAGGCGGCTGCTTCAAACATCGCGAAATCTGTGGGGCGTCTACTCAACGAGGATAATCCACGGCTGGATGCACGTCTGCCCGACGGCTCACGTGTCCATGCCGTGATCCCCCCTCTGGCGCGTTGTGGCACGGTGATCGCCATCCGCAAGTTTAAGAAGGATACCATTACGATTGACAAGATGCTGACGTATGGAAGTCTTTCCGAGGATGCCATCAAGCTGATTCGCGCCTTGGTGCTCCTGCATAAGAATGTGATTGTGTCAGGGGCAACCTCGTCTGGCAAGACCTCGGTCTTAAATGCCCTGAGCAGTTTTATTCCGAATGGTGAACGCGTGTTGGTGATCGAAGATGCCAGCGAACTGCAATTGCAGCAGGAGCACATCGTGCCCTTTGAAACACGCAAGCCTGACAAGAACGGTAATGGCGAAGTGACGATTCGCGATCTGATCCACTCCTCCCTGCGCCTGCGTCCGGACCGACTCGTCATTGGTGAAATTCGGGGTGGTGAAGCTCTGGACCTCCTGCAGGCTTTGAACACAGGCCATGCTGGTTCGATGTCCACCATCCACGCTAATACGGCTTTGGATTGCCTCTTCCGACTTGAAACGTGTGCGTTGCTCAGCGGAATTGATATTCCGCTCGTGGCCTTGCGTGCGCAAGTCGCCTCAGCCATCAATGCAGTGGTCCATACCGGTCGCCTGTCGGATGGTTCGCGCAAGATCCTGGCCATCTCGGAAGTACTCCCGCTGAAGAATGGAGACTATCAAGTCAGTGATTTTCTGGTGTGGCAGACCGATACGATCGCGCCTGACGGAAAAGTTGAAGGCCGGTTTGTTTTGAAAAACAGGCCGACCTTTGTTGACCAGGCCGCGATTGCTAAATTGGAACTCCCGGAGGTCCCCCGTTAATATTCGGATGCTACTCCTTGTCCTGCTGATAAGCGCTACAGGCAGATGCCTTGCGGAAGGCCCTGTTGTTGTTGTGCCTGATCCTCGCGTTCAAGCTGTGGCTATGGCGGAGAAGCAGTTTCTTCCCGGACTCAAGCGCGCCGGAAAATCCATTGTGGAGATTCCCCGTCAGCTCGGCCAATGTTTGCGCCTGCCGCTCGGCCTCGTCGAGGTCGTCGCCTGTCCCCTGCCAGATGTCACGTTCAAGGAGGGGATCAAGGACCTCGGAGCTGGTGTGCTTGCACCCTTTAAGTTTTGTATCGCGGTCTTTGAGATGCCCTACGAAGTCTATTGTGGCCTCGGCGATGCGATCACGCTTAAGTAATCACCCCTCACCGTGCCAACAGCAAATCCATCAAGTCAGATCCCTTCAGAAGACCGAGCGACCCTTTGGGCGCTTCGATCTCATCAAAAGTCTGGACCGTATCCGGCGTGTTCCCGGGTTGCCAGACGGCGACGGGAACTGGGGTGCGTGTATGTTTGCCAGTTGTGAGCGGCACAGGATGGTCGGGCAACACGGCGTAGGCTATATTTTCACCCGCTGCCTTCATGACCCGGCCAATCAGGCGTGCGTCAAAATCTTCAATCGTCTTCATCTTTAAGGCCAGGTCTTGCGCGTGGGAGACCTCATCCATGGACTCGACATGGACATAGACGAAATCATAGCCGTCCTTGAGCGCCTGAAGCGCGGCATCGGCCTTGCCTTCGTAGTTCGTGTCTATATACCCCGTCGCGCCCTTCACCTTGATCACGTCCATGCCCATGAGGGCGCCTAGGCCATTGATGACGTCCACGGCAGAGATGACGGCTGCCCGTATGTTGTACTTCTTGCAAATATTGTGAATGGCGCCTGGCTTTCCGCCACTCCAGGGCCAGATGCAATTGGCTTCGCGTCCCTTTAAAAGTTCAGAGGCCTTTGCCATCAGCTCGCGCAACGTTGCCGCTGTCAGCGCGCCGGCTTCTGATGTGGCCGTGGGCAGATGGTCCGCGAGAGGGTTGCCATGATTATCATCCGGTTTATGGCAATAGACAGCCTCCGTATACTGCTCACCGGTGAGGATGAGTAAATTGCGATAGCTCACACCCGGATAAAAACGTATCGTGTCACTGCCCAGTTTTTTATTCAACAGGGCGATCGACTCTTCAGCCTCTTTCTGAGCAATGTGTCCGCCGGAGAAGTCGCGTAAAATACCCTGAGCGTCGACCGTGGTCAAATTCATACGGAAGGCGATGTCCGCAGGGCCGAGACGGATACCTTGGCTGGCGCACTCCAGAGGTCCCCGTCCGCAGATTTCCGTGGCGAGGTTACACCCCAGCACGGACATATTGGCGACATCGCTGGACGTCGGGAAGCCTTCGGGCAAAGTGAGCATCGTCCCATTACGGCCGTTCCGGGCAATAGCATCCATGTGGGGGGTCTTGGCGGCTTGGAGGGGCGTCTTATGGCCGAGCGCCGCGACAGGCTCATCCGCCATGCCGTCTCCTAAAAAAAGTATTGTTGGAACCTTTTTTGCTTTCATAAGGCGAAAAGTATAGCGAAAAAGCCAAGAAAAGGGAAGCGCCTGTTATGGGTTGCGATTTTACTTCGTAACATCGCCCCAAGAGGTCAGAAGTCAGAGGTCAGAGGTCGGTGTAACTAGCTCGCTGATAAAACAATGTCCGCAAAATAAGAGACCTGCAATAAGGCAAAGAAAAAGTCTAACCTATTAACGTGCAATAACTGACCTCTGATCTCGGATCTCCGACCTCTCAGTGAGTGTAATAATTTTCAATCATACCCATGTCATGCATATCTAGCGGCGGGCGTAGAGGAAGGGGATGCTCATGAGAGCGACACCGATAGCCACAAGGGCGATGGTGTCAGTGACAAAATAGGGAAAGGCCATCAACGCGATTCCACTCGATAGCGATACGTACTCCTCTTGCTTTTTGCCGTACATAAAAAAGCCGAGGCCAATGGTCCCGAAGAGTAAGCCAAAGATGATTGAGGAAGTTGTCATACTTTTTATTGTTACTCTTCTTGATGGATGAAGCAAGGCAAAACTAGCAATGGTGGCGCGCGCATTTCCGTTTTTCAGAAGGGGTGGGGCTTAGAAGTTTGCCTGCGCTTTCTTTTTTGGTATATTAACACTTTTTCTAGTTCTGCTTGGGAGGATCAAGGATGGCCTTTTCTTACGTAGTTCGTCGTGTTTCCTGTTTATGGCTTCTTGCGCTTGGGGTGTTCGGGTCTGCGATTGTAGCCCTGGGTGAGGATATGCCGTTGAAAGCCCCGCAGCCCAAGCTTGTGCTTGACCGGAAATATGTCTCTCCTCCCCGTTTTGAGGCTCCGCTGGCAGATGATCTGCGTGACGTTGTTCCCAAGAATATCATTCTCATCATTGGGGATGGTATGGGATCGGGCGCTCAGAAATTAACCTCGCTCTATCAGTATAAGGCAGAAGGACGCCTCGTCATGGAGCAGTTGCCGGTCACTGGTTTTTTCACCACGTATTCAGCTAGTTCAAATGTGACGGATTCCGCAGCAGCCTCAACAGCCATTGCTTGCGGTCGGAAGACGGCCAACGGAATGATCGGTTTGGTCGGTCGTACGAATACGCTCGTCTCCTTTACTGCTTTGGCTCAGAAAGGAGGCCGTGCGGTGGGTCTCATCACTTCGGATCCCATCACGGGGGCGACCCCTGCAGGCTTTTATGCGCAGGTGGCCCAGCGAACCGCTTATCAGGAGATCGCCGGCTTTGCAGGAGCCTGCGGATACGAGTTGCTCATCGGCAGTGCCAAGGCCAAGGAATTTTTCTTGCCGAAAGGTGCGGGCGGATTACGCACCGACACGCGGGATGTGTTGAAGGAAATGACTGAACGCGGGTATGCGATGGTGGAGACAGTCGCTACTTTTGCGAATGTGCCGCAGGATAAGCGCGTCTTGGGTTTTCTGGATAATCCGACGTTGGAGCCGGAGACCGCGCTGGGCACACTGATGGAGACTGCGCTGGCCCGTCTTGAGAAGAAGGACAAGGGGTTTTTCCTGATGATGGAGTGTGCCATGACAGATAGTGGCGGACATAAGAACAATGCCGAGATGACTGTGCGCGGTACGCTTCAGGTGGATTGGGCTGTGCGTAAGGCGGTTGACTTTGCGCAGAAACGGGGGGATACGCTGGTGCTGGTGACGGCGGACCATGAAACGGGCGGACTCTATTGCGCCCAGAGTCGTTCAGTTCCTGACCGTCTCCTGATCCATTACACCACTTGGAAACACACAGGCGCTCTTGTCCCGCTCTTCGCGTTCGGACCTGGTTCAAAAGAGTTCCTAGGTGTCATTGACAACACCCATATCGCCAAGGTCTTCTCCCGCTTCTGGAACCTTGATCTCTCCAAGCCTTAGAGCTGTTTGAGAAAGCCTCATCTTTCTCACAGAGGCACAGAGGACACAGAGGAATTATTATCAAGGATAAAGAATTTATGTGTCTGCTTGATGCTGAGTTGATTGAGCTTTTAGTATATTGATCAGGTTTATTTTTCTAGGACAACAATAACCTGGTCTTTTTTCTCTGTGCTCTCTGTGACTCTGTGAGAAAAAACCCGCTGACTTTTAAGAAATGATCTAGGACGCTGGAGACACATCCATTATATTCGGCAACGGTGCAACAAAGGCTTGCGTGGGGTGACCATCCGTGTTGCGGGTGATCGTCGCGGAGAAGGAGTGCAACAGGTAACGGTCAAGACGGGCTACGGGCTTCGCTCCATACCAGGTGTCGTTGACGATCGGATGTCCGGCGGTGGCGAGCTGACAGCGGATCTGATGTGTCACGCCTGTGCGGATGAGGACCTCCAGAAGGGTGTGGTTTCCGCGTTGCTCAAGCGGCTTATAAAAGGTCTCTGCATGGAATATCCGTGCGGGTGCACGCCACTTTCCATGATCGGCTCGCCACGTATCAAGGGGCATCATCTTACATTGGGAGGATGGTCCGTGGACAAGCTCATGCACGAGTTTGCCGGGCTCCTTGACCACTCCCTCAACTAAGGCGTAGTAGATTTTGTCAACGGTCTGTTTTGCAAACTGTTCGCGCAGGTGATCGAAGGCTGCTTGTGTGCGAGCGACGAGGACAAGTCCGGAGGTCCCTGAATCAATGCGATGGAGCGCGCCAGCCATGAGGGGTTGGTCGCCTATTGCTGCGAGTTCCGGATAACGGGCGACCAGGCCATTCATTAGCGTGCCGAGTTCAGTGTGGAGCAGGGGGTGGACTGCTTGGCCCGCGGGCTTGTTCACGGCGATCACTTCAGCGTCCTCATACACGACATCGACATTCACAGTGTCATCAGGCTGTACGCAGTTTTCCGAAGCCTCTGCAAGCTGAAGAACGATGAGGGTATCACCGGTGCGGAGCTTCGTGGCTTTCGTCCCGCACTTCCTGCCATTCACGATCACGTTTCCCGCCTCAATCGCGGCCTGGCAGAAGGTGCGTGTCGACGTGGAAAAATGCTCCGCCAAAAAACGGTCCAGTCGCATCTCTTCGTGCTTTGTGAAGGTAACTGTGGTGTGAAGAATCATTTGCCGAATTTCCGATCGAGTTCGCGGTAGGAGGTGAAGATCATGGTTGGTCTGCCGCGGGGACAGGTATAAGGCATGCGTGTCTTGACAAGTGCGGCGACCAGCTTTTCAAGTTCAGGGATCGTTGGCTTGCGGGTCTGCCCGACCCTTACGCGGCAGGCGGCTTTGGCAATGATCTCCTCACGCCATTTTTCCGTGCCACGCCGCACGCCGGCGTTTTCAAGATCGTGCGCGATGTTCGCCAGCAGCTCGCGGCAGGAGAGGTCGCCTAAGATCGACGGCAGTGACTCAATGACAAAGTGGTCGCTGTCACCAAAGGTGTCCACGCCAAAGCCCATCTCCTGCAGGACCTGAAGATGCTTGGTCAATCGCGCGGCATCCGCTGGAGGCAACTGCACGGTCTCTGGCAGGAGCAGGCGTTGCGAGTAAGCGTCATCCTTCTCGTGGTTGGCCATGAGCTGTTCAAAGAGGACGCGTTCCTGCGCGGCCTTGGGGTCGAGCGTGACAAAGCCCTCTTCAGTCTCCAGTAAGGCATACCCGCCTTCCAACAAGCCGAGCACACGGCACCACTTCCAGGGTGTTGATTCCCCTGCTGTTGCAGGGGCGTAGGGCGTGAAGGATTCGTTCGGGAGCGGAGAGGGGGATGATGTGTGAATCTCCCGCTTCGGAAAGAGGGGGAGGCCCGAGCCTGTTGGGGCCTGCGGCACCTTCAACGGATAGGTAAAGGAGGTTGTGGGTGGCAGGGGAGTAAAGGCCGGTGAAGAGGGCGTTTCGCCTCCAGAAGCGGCAACCGGCACCTCAGAGGAGGACTCCGGCATCGGCGCGTTTCCCTCGCAGGGCACACTCACGGGGCGAGGGGGCTCAGCACATTGCAGGGCGGTACGGATGGCCCTGATGATCGCCTCGCGCACCTCGGTGGGTTTGTGAAAACGCACTTCGCGCTTGGTCGGATGCACATTGACATCCACGCCGTCAGGTGCCATGTCGAGAAAGAGGAGCACGATCGGCTTGCGTTCTGCGGCCAGGGGCGGATAAGCCTCTTTCAAGGCGTAGGCGATGACCGGCGCTGTTGCAGGACGTCCGTTGATAAAGATGTACTGTTCGCTGCGGTCGTTGCGGAGTTGGTGGGGCAGGCTGACGAAGCCGTGGACACGGATGCCGAAGAAGGTTGAATCAACGGCCCTTAAGTCTGCGCAGAAGTCAGGACCGAAAAGATCCCGCACACGCTCTTCGAGCGTTGCATCCGGGGGTAGGCGCGTCATTTCGCGTCCGTCCGAGGTGAGGCTCATGCCGATCTTCGGATGGGCGAGGGCATGGATTGTGAAGATCGTGCGAATATGCGCCTGCTCCGTCTGATAGGCGCGCAGAAATTTGCGACGGGCAGGGACATTGAAGAAGAGATCGCGGACCTCGATCGTTGTCCCTGGAGGGAGTCCTGCCTCGCGAACCTCTTGGATACTGCCTCCGATGACGGTCAGCTCGGTGCCTGACTCGTCCGCGGCCCGGCGCGTCTTGAGGATAAAGCGCGAGACCGAGGCAATGGAGGGTACAGCCTCGCCCCGGAAGCCGAGGGTGTCAATGTGTTCGATGTCGTCTACATCGCGTATCTTGCTGGTGGCCTGGCGTTCGAGACTCAGCAGGGCGTCGTCACGCGTCATGCCGCAGCCATTGTCGCGGACCTCCACGAGGTTGCGTCCGCCTGCCGTGACCGTGACGTCAATACGGGTTGCTCCGGCATCAATGGCGTTCTCCAGAAGTTCCTTCACCACGGATGCCGGGCGCTCAACAACCTCACCCGCCGCAATCTTATTTGCGACGTGAATGGGCAGAATCCGTATATGACCGTCCCTTTGCATACACCATAAGATGCGAACTTCTTGGCACTTCGTCAAGCCGTATTTGACATGAAGGCCTATTTTTGCAAAAATACGCACTTTTAAGAGCTGTCCCGACAAAAAGGACGGCACGGGACAGGCGAGGGCTTGTCCTCTTTCATTAAAGCAGGAGATTCAGAGCATGAAATTGAGCAATGAGAATTTAACCTTAGTCGCCAACACCATTCGTGGCTTGGCAATGGATGGAGTTCAGGCAGCGAAATCGGGTCATCCGGGAGCCCCCATGGGATTGGCTGATATCGCCTCTGTCCTGTGGTTGAAATATTTGAAGAACAATCCCTTTGATTCCAAATGGGAAGATCGTGACCGTTTTGTACTCTCTGGCGGACATGGTTCGATGTTGCTCTACAGTTTGTTGCATCTCGCAGGGTATAAGCTTCCCTTGGAGGAGCTGAAGCGTTTTCGCCAGATGGGCAGCCTGACCCCTGGACATCCGGAGTATCACCACACCGATGGCGTGGAGACGACCACGGGTCCGCTCGGACAAGGCATTGCAGCAGGTGTCGGCATGGCGCTCGCAGAGCGTATGGCGGCTGCACGTTTCAATTTCGACGGCAGTGAAGCAGTTGTGGATCATCGCACGTGGATCTTCTGTGGCGATGGCGACCTCGAAGAGGGCATCAGCCATGAGTGCTGCTCCCTCGCGGGCCATCTGAAGCTTGAGAAGCTCGTACTTTTCTATGATAGCAATGGCATTACGATTGAAGGTCACACCGACCTCTCCGTCAGCGATGATCCCAAGAAGCGTTTCCAATCTTACAACTGGCATGTGCTGGAGATTGATGGACACGATTTTGATCAGATTGACCGCGCGATCCGCAAGGCGACAAAGTTGACGGGCAAGCCAGTGCTCATCATTTGCAAGACCCATATCGGCAAAGGAAGCCCGAACAAGCAAGACTCCCATGAAGCGCATGGCGCCCCGCTGGGAGAAGAAGAGGTCAAGCTGACCAAGCGCGCACTGGGTATGCCGGAAGATCAGCTCTTTTATGTTCCAGAAGAGGTCCGCGCGATCTTTGCTGAACGTGCTGCAAAAGGCAAGCGTGCCCAAGGCAAATGGAAGCGTATCTTCAAGGAGTGGTCAAAGGCGAACACCCAAAAGGCTGCGCAATGGAAGTGTGCCTATGAGGATTTCCTTCCTTTGGATATTGATGGCCAGATGCCAACTTTTGACGTGACCAAGCCCGTGGCGACACGTAATGCATCGGGACTCGTACTCAATGCGCTCGCTAAGGCGTTGCCGCAACTGATCGGTGGTTCCGCAGATCTCGCACCCAGCAACATGACATGGCTCAAGGATATGGGCGAAGTGATGCCGGGGCAGTATGCTGGACGCAACCTGCACTTTGGTATTCGCGAACTGGCTATGGCGTCAATCATGAATGGTATTGCGTGCCACGGTGGCTTCCGCGTCTTTGGTGGCACATTCTTTGTCTTCAGCGATTATTGCCGTCCTGCGATGCGCTTGGCCGCATTGATGGGGCTCCCTGTGATTTACGTCTATACCCATGATAGTTTCTATGTGGGTGAAGACGGTCCGACGCACGAGCCTGTTGAACAGATGGCTGCCATTCGTTGTATTCCGAACATGACCATGATCCGTCCGGCAGATCCGACCGAGACCACGGCTGCTTGGGTTACTGCACTCAAGAACAAGAAGGGGCCTACGGCTCTGCTCTTGACGCGTCAGAACATGAAGGTCATTGATCGCTCCAAGTATCCTTTAGCCGCGAATGTTGAGAAGGGCGCCTATACCCTCTGGCAAAACGGGGAAGGGACGCCGGAGCTTATCATCATTGCAACAGGTTCAGAGGTTGAGATTGCGTTGGAGGCTGCCCAGCAGCTCACTGATCGTAACGTGCGCGTCGTGAGCATGCCCTCGTGGGAACTCTTTGCCAAGCAGAACCAGACCTATCGGGATCGCGTCATTGATCCCAGTTGTCAGCGCCGCCTTATCGTGGAAGCAGGCAGCTCCTTCGGATGGGATCGTTTCGCAGGTAAGCACACCACCATGGTCACCCTGAACACCTTTGGCGCATCGGCGCCTTTCAAGGATCTGGCCAAGGCCTTTGGGTTCACCACCGAAAATGTGCTCGCCAAGGCGCGTGAGCTGTTGGCGAAGTAGCATCGCGTGCTTTCCGTGTGTTCCGCGCTATCCGTGCTTACCGAAAACAAACGCCTCTCGGCAAGCACGGTAAGCACGGCAAGCACGGTAAGCTCGGTTTTTTATGGACACGCCACCTTCTACTAAACCTGAAAAGCTCCAGACGATCTTCTGGAGTTTTTGTAAGATCGGCGCCTTGCTTTTTGGAGGCGGCTATGCCATGTTGCCGCTGTTGGAGCGAGAGATCACCGAGAATCGCAAATGGGCGAAGCAAGAGGAGATGGTGGACACCTTTGCGCTTGCGCAGCTGATCCCGGGCGTGGTCGCGATCAACACCTCGCTCTTTATCGGCCATCGCCTGCGGGGTTGGCGCGGCACGCTCGCTGCGATGCTGGGGATTATCGCGGTCCCCTTTATTGTGATTCTCGCCTATGCAATGGCCTTTGACTATTTTCGCGACACCCAATGGCTTGCTCAGGCGACCGCGGGGTTGCGTCCAGCCGTCGCAGGCATGATGCTGGGCATGGCGTACACCCTCTTCCGTCGGACGGGGACGACTCGGTTAGGTGTTGTCGCTGCCGTTGCTGTGGTCGTGCTGGTGTTAGGTCTTGGCGTCAGTGCGGTCCAAGTGATTCTGGGCGGTGTTGCTCTCGGCCTTGGCTGGCACCTGTGGGCCATCTCGCGAAAAACGAAAGCGTAATGCGATTGGAATAATGGAATGCTGGAATGTTGGAATAATGGAGGGCCACGCTCTGTCGTGGCCGTTTCTAGTGTCGGACGCGACGGAGCGCGTCCCTCCAGGTGCATTATTCCATCATTCCACTATTCCATCATTCCAGGTGGAAGGCATTCCAGTTTGCTGTTAGACAAGGATATTGCTTTTTATGGACATACGTAAATCTTCTTTAAAATACGAGTTGTTGCTCCTGCTGATGTCGATCATCTGGGGGTCAACTTTTGTCGCCCAACAGATCGGCATGGCCAAGGGAGTCGGACCCATGACCTACAATGGACTTCGCTTTTTGCTGGGGTGTCTTTCGTTGCTTCCTGTCATTTTGTGGCGGAAGAAATACGTTGCGCCATCTGAAGAAAATAGCAAACTACCTGTTCTGGGGAGTTTATTTGCCGGCCTCTTTCTCTTTGGCGCTGCCAGTTTTCAGCAGATCGGCTTGCAGTATACGACGAGTGCCAACTCGGGCTTTATTACAGGATTCTACATCCTGTTTGTTCCCTTGCTCGGACTCTTCTTCAGGCAGAAGGTGCCCAAGAGTCTCTGGGTTGCCATCCCCATCTGTCTCGTTGGCTTTTACTTACTGAGTGTCACGTCAGAGTTCAAGATTTCAAAAGGTGACGTATTGACCTTGGCTTGTGCTCTGCTCTGGGCCTGTCAGATCTTGGTGATTGACCATGTCGCCAGCAAAGGCGACTCCCTTCAGATTGCCGCGCTTCAGTTTGGGCTTTGTGCGGTCTTGAGTGTCTTGTCCGGACTCGTCTTTGAACACTGCACCTTGGCCCAGCTCAAGGCCGCCTCAGGGGCGATTGCGTACGGAGGTCTGATGTCGGTCGGCATTGGCTTTACCCTGCAGGTGATTTGCCAGAAGCGGTGCCCTCCAGCGCCTGCTGCGATTATCATGAGCCTCGAGGCTGTCTTTGCCGCGATTGCCGGCTATCTGGTGCTCAGCCAGGAGCTGACCGTCCGTGCAATCATCGGCTGCGTCCTGATCTTCGTGGGTGTCGTGATGGCCCAGGTGCTCCCCCTTCTCCGTCGTACGGGGGGAGGAGATGGGAAGCAGTAGAGTGTTCTTTCCTGTCCTACGTCTCTTTTGAGTCTTGGGGGCTATACGTCTTGGTGTCCTCAATTCACCACAAGCCCGCATATTTAGAAAAAACCTAACTCTTGTATTGTCATGCGTTTTTTGCTATTTTTTAGGTAATTCAGCACCTGAGGTGTGCGATAGAAAGAGGCCGATTGAAGCGTATTTTAGTGTTTTGTCTGGTGAGCTTGGCGATGGGTTTCCCCCTATTGTTTGCGCAGGAGGCTTTTGAGCTTCCTGACACCCCTGTGGATACGGAAGCGGAAAAGCGTACAGCCGAGCAGATTCTCCAGGATTGTACGCGGGTCATCCCTACGGAGTCCGTGCTTCTAAGGGGGACTATGACCGTGAAGAAGGGGCGGACGACTGTCCTTTCGGAACATGTTTTTACCCTCATGATGGACTGGGGCGCTAAGGTTCCAACAGCCGAGTGCCTTTTACTGGATGCAACGGGAACCAATCTCCTAGAGCGGGCTAAGATGACGCGTCCGCAAGGAAAGCCCGCCACGATTAAGCTCACCGCCTATCAGGGGAAGGAGACCAAAGATTTGGGCTCCCCGGCGTATACGGCCCGTATCCGCGGAACCGATATGACGTGGCTGGACCTGACGCTCGACTTTCTCTGGTGGAAAGATGTCCGTTTTGATGATGTGCCCCGAGGCAAAAGCTGGCTGGGACGGGACTGCCACATTCTCTTGGCCTCCCCCCCGCAGCCGATTCCAGGCTGTTCGGCTGTACGAATCTGGGTGGATGCCAAGCTCTGCTGTGTCATGCAGGCGGAACAACTGGATCCGCAAGGCAAGCCCGTACGTAAGATGTGGGTGCAACGCGTCAAAAAGATGCTGGATGACCGTTGGATGATACGCGAGATGGAGATCGAGACGCTGAACAGCGGACATCGCACCAGTTTATTTGTCGAGAGTGCTGAAAAACCGTAATGAATATTTTCGTTCTCATAGCCGAATGTGGCGCACTGGTTATTCTCTTCTCGCTCTCTGCCTTCTTTTCTGGGTGCGAGACCGTGCTCTTTTCGCTCTCTCCGATCCAGATTCAGCAGCTTCGTGAGCGTAACCTTGCAGCAGGCCAACGTGTGGAAAAATTGATGCAGGCTCCTGCGATGATCTTGTCGACACTCCTCGTCGGAAACACACTTGTCAACTTCTCAATTGCCACAATCGGCTATCTGGTCATGGCGCAACTCCTCCCTGCCAGCGCCGCGAAGTTCATTGCTGTCCCGTTGCTGACCTTGATGCTCCTTCTTTTCGGAGAGGTCACGCCCAAACGTATTGCCCTCCAATATTCTGAACGACTGGCGCCGATCTGCAGTCGGCTGCTCCTCTTCTGGATGTGGCTATTAAAACCCTTTAGCATTTTGTTAGAAGCCGGTTCGGGGGTCTTTAAACAGACGTTGAAGCGTGAGCGTCGCGCCTTGAGCAATGATGAGCTGCTGACGGTGGTGGAGGTTAGTGAGGAGCAGGGGGTTTTGGATACCGAAGAGGCTGAGATGGTGGATGGTATCATGCGCCTCTCAGAGTTGAAGGCCAGCGATGAGATGATACCGCGTGTGGACATGATCGGCCTTGACCTGGATACGCCCGTTGAGAAGCAACTCCAGATTGCCAGCACGGCACATGTGCGTTATTTGCCGGCCTACATGCGGACACCGGATGCCATCGAAGGCTTTGTGAACACCGCGCGTTTCTTGCTTGATCCTGATCACGATGTACGCAAGGCCTTGGTGCCAGCCCAGTTCGTTCCAGAGAATATGCCGCTCGATGATCTCTTGATCTTGCTCCAGCGTACAGGGACGCATATCGCCTGTGTGCTCGACGAGTATGGTGGAACAGCGGGGCTGATCACGCGCAGTGATATTCTCGAATTGGTGGCAGATCCTGTGATGGGGCCGACCGAGAACCAGCGTTCCATGATTCAGCCGTTGCACCATGACGTCTGGTTGATCGATGGAACGACGAGTCTCGAAGAGTTGAACAGAACCCTTGATATTAAACTTGATGCAGATGACGCTGATCGTGTGGCGGGTTGGGTCACCTTCCATGCGGAACATTTTCCGCAAGCAGGCGAACGGGTTGAGGCGCAAGGTGTCCGTGTCACGGTACGGCATATCCGCCGTCACCGTATCGAGACCGTCTACCTAGAAGTCTTGCAACGTCCTGGAATGGAGATGGAAGACCTCGAGCAAGAAGCGTTGGTGACCACGAATGAGCTTATAAATGAAAAAGAAGTGGACAAGGAGGGGCTGTCATGAGTATTGAACTGACAATCCTTCTGTTGATGATCTGCTTTATGGCCAGTTTTCTCTTCTCAGGAACAGAGACAGGCGTGATTTCTGTGAATCGAGCGCGGCTGATGCATTTGGTCCGCAATGGGGTTCGGTCCGCGAAGCTGCTCTCCTATTATCGCAATCATCTGCAACACTTCATGGCTACGGTCTTGGTGGCGAACAATGTAGCCAATGTGATGCTCTCGGTGCTCTCGGCTAGTCTGTCAAAGGCGCTGCTTCCTAATCACAATGGCTTGCAGACACTCTGGGCGGTTGGGGTTGCCTGTATGTTGCTCTTCTTCTCGGAATATCTTCCTAAACTTTTCTTCTCCTCCCGTCCCCTTCGACGTACGCTTATGGTGATCCCCATCTTTCAGGTGGTTGACAAGATTATCTATCCGTTGGCCCGAAGTGTCCTGTTTATAACGGAACTTGTGATGCCGAAGGCGAAGAATAAAGAGGATGAGCACTTTCTCATCACCCGCGAATACATTGAGGATGTGGTCAGCAATCCCAATGAAGGGGCTCAGATCACCAGTATGGAACGCGCCATGATTCACCGTGTACTGGGGTTGCATGATAAAACTGCGGCACAGATTATGACGCCAGTTGAGACGCTTGTGTGTGTGAATGAAGAGATGACGATGCGCGATTGCTTCCAGAAGGTGCGTGACAAAGGGTACGTGCGTCTGCCAGTCTTTACCGTGGATGGTTCGCGCTGCGTAGGGGTGCTCTCCATTCTGGATGTCTTTGCCATTGCGCCGAATCCCGCCGATGTACCGGTGCGAACCTTTATGCGTCCGCCTATCTTTGTGGATCCCGCCATGCCGGCGGATGATCTTCTTCCCATGATGCGGAAAAAACGCCAGCACATGGTCTTTGTGCGCAACGAGGAGCGCAAAGTTGCCGGTATCATTACGGTCGAAAATATATTGACTGTTCTGACCGGCAATCTGGCCTAGTGCATGTTAATGAAATGTGTCGTTTCTCACAGAGACACAGAGGGCACAGAGAAATATGTATACCGAATGAAGGAAAAAGACCTTCTCTTTGAACTTTCCCATAGATGATTGATCGTTCAACTGGATTTCTCTGTGGACTCTGTGAGCTCTGTAAGAAATATACGGCTACCCATTTTAAGAAAATTCGATAACTTAAAATAAAAAATAGATTTTTTTTACGTTTCCCTGTTGACAATCGGTGGGTCAAGGTGTTTAATAATGTCAACAAAGGTCAAACTATGTCTTCAGTGCGCGAAAAGAATAGCGGATCAACGGCGAGCCCTGGATTGTTGGTGGGGCGGTTTGATTACGCATTAGATCCCAAGAAGCGTTTTACCATCCCTGCGGGGTGGCGAGACGTCATGGGTACGCCTGCTTATGTCTATGTGATGCCAGATCCGCGTGAGAAGTGTTTGAACCTCGTTCCCCCTGGAGAGATGGAGGGGCGTTTGGAGAAGCTGCGTGCAAAGGCCTTGTTTGATCGGAAGGCCAGCGAAGCGATGCGGATTATTGGTGAGCACTCGGAGCAGTTGTCGCTGGATGTCCAGGGGCGTATTCGCGTGCGGGACCGTTTGTTGAATTTTGCAGGCATTGATGACAAGGTTGTGATGATCGGCGCCTTCAATCGTATTCAGATCTGGTCGCCGGCTCTGCGTCCGGATGTGGAGGCCGTGGATCAAAAGACGTTGGCGGATGCGGTCGATCAGTTGCAATTCTAATGTTTGTCAGTGTTCGTAAGAAAGGTTGTCATGCACCTGTCGGTGATGCTGCAGGAGACGGTGGATGCTTTAGCCGTCCAGCCAGGAGGCTGTTACATCGATGGCACGCTCGGAAGTGCAGGGCATGCCTTTGAGATTTTGAAACGTGCAGGTGCAACAGGGCGTCTCTTGGGAATTGATCGTGACCCTGAAGCGTTGAAACGATCGAAAGAGCGACTTTCAGATTTACCCGGAACGGTTTGTCTGGCACATGGGACGCATGGAGCGTTGTTGCGGATTGCGAAGGAGAAGGGGTTTGAGCAGGTCGATGGGATCCTTCTGGATCTCGGCGTCTCCTCAGACCAGATCGATACACCGGAGCGGGGTTTCAGTTTTCGATTTGACGGGCCGCTGGATATGCGGATGGATCCAACCCAAGGCGAGTCAGCGGCAGAGTTGATCGCGATTCAGGGTGAGCAGGAATTGGCAACACTCTTTTGGAAGCTGGGCGAGGAGAAGCAGTCCAGGCGGATTGCGAAGGCGATTGTTCAGGCTCGGGCAGGTCATGCGATTACGACAACAGCGCAACTTGCGGATTTGGTCAGTCGAGCCGTCGGAGGGAAGACGGGACCGAGGCATCCAGCGACACGTGTGTTTCAAGCGTTGCGGATGCAGGTGAATCACGAGGTTGAAGAATTAGAGGCTGCATTGGAGGCTGGATTGGCCTTGTTGAAACCTCAAGGACGGTTTGCGGTGATTACCTTTGAGAGTTTGACCGACCGAATCGTGAAGCAAACGTTTGCAGAGCATGTCGGCAAGTGGCAGTCGTTGCAGCAGGGCGGCGAGGCGTGGATAGGCTCCTTGCCTGCGGCCGAGAAGGTGACGCGACACGCGGTGGTACCAACAGAAGCGGAGCTAAAGATGAATCCCCGTGCACGGTCAGCCAAGCTACGAGTCATTTTACGGAAAGAGTAATTTTTTTACAGGAAAGGTTTTTTTAATGAAGAGGAATCGAAAACGTCAAGTCAAGATGGAGTTCATTCCCAAGGTCTTTGTCGCATGGATCGTTATTGTGGTCTCTGTCGCCATTGGTTATTGGTTTATGGACTCAAAGGGCAAGCAGCTGAACCAAGAGATTCGTAAGTACGAACTCAGGTATACAGCTCTTGAGAATTCACGTGCTCGCGAAGCCCTACGGTGGGATGAAAAGAAGACACCCGAGAAGTTAGAAGGTGCCTTGTTGCGCAATGGCTTAGCCATGGATTATCCAAAGGCGACACAAGTCGTTCGGTTAGACTCTCGCGGCCGTCTCATCCCTGGGCAGGTTTCCCTGGCTCGAATCAACAAGGTGAAGGGTACGGTTTCCACCGTCGCCAACACACACTAATGCAGGTGGTTCCCCATGCAGAAGCGCGAGGAACACAATCGGGTCTGGTTTGTTGCTGCACTGCTCTTTATTGCCCTGTGCTGCTTGGGTGGCCGGTTGGCTTTCTTACATCTCGCCAATCACTCGAAGCTCAATAACTTTGAGTACAGTCGCCATTTACTGGGCATGCGGGGACGTATTTTCGACAGCAATGGCACACAATTTCCAATGGCAATCAGTTTGACGGCACGACAGTATTTTGTCGATCCGCTTTCTGTTAGCAAGAAGCACGATCCCCAGTATATTATGCGGACGGTGGCGACGGCATTAAAACTTCCGTTGGAGGAGGTGAAAGATGCGTTTTGTCGGACCAACTCCCGCTATGTTAAATTAGGCATCCCGACATGTGATGATGTTGCTTTTGCGATGCTCAGCACCAATAAGCTTCTCAGTGGCGTGGGTTCCACGGAAACCATTGTTCGCTCCTATCCACAAGGGCGTCGGATGTCCCACGTGCTTGGTTTTGTCAATAAGGAGGGGGTTGGTTCTGCAGGGATTGAATTAAAATACAATATGTATTTAAAGGGCATCGAGGGGTTGATTGAGGGCGAGAAGGATGCCAATCAAGCAGAGCTCCGAGATCGTCGCAAGATTGATGTGCAGCCGATTGCAGGCTCCGATGTTCATCTGACCCTGGATCACAATATCCAATATGAAGTTGAGCTGGCCTTAAAAGAGGGTGTTGAAAAAGCTCAAGCGAACGGAGGCTGGGTTGTTGTTCAACAGATTAAGACTGGGGCGATTCTCGCCTTGGCCTCTTATCCTGATTTTGAGCCAGCCAACTACAACGATGAGAGCAAAGATGTCTGGCGTAATAAGGCCTTTTCGGAAATTTTTGAGCCGGGGTCAGTCATGAAGTCCTTTACGGTTGGAGCCGCACTGAACGAGGGTCTCGTGACACCGAATAGCATGTTTGATGTGGGGGAGGGGATCTTCTTCTACGCAGGCAAACCCCTGCGTGACCATGTGACCGGACGGATCAATGTTTCGACGGCCTTGAAAAAATCAAGCAACATCGCTTGCGCAAAAATGGGAATCATGCTGGGTCCAAAACGTTTGGAAACCTATTTTCGTTCCTTTGGTTTTGGTTCTCCCCTGGGGCTGGACCTGCCGGGCGAGGAGGGAGGACTCCTTGTGCGTGGCAAGGACTGGGACCGGGACAAGCTTAAGATCGCACGCGTCCCGATCGGTCAGGGCGTCTGCGTGACGGCGGTTCAGATGGTGAACGCTTACTCTGCACTGGCGAATGGTGGAAAGGTCATGAAGCCCTACCTGATTGATCGGATCGTCTCGCCCAATGGCCAAGTTGTCTTACAGAACAAACCGACCGTGCTGGCGCGTCCCATACGTCCAGAAGTGGCCAAGACGGTCTGTGAAATGCTCATCGGTGTGACTGAAGAGGGCGGAACTGGCAAGAAGGCGGGTGTGAAGGGATACTCTGTCGCAGGAAAGACGGGTACTGCACAACAGGTTGTTCCAGGCGTGGGGTATTCGGGTACGGATTACTGGGCCTCCTTCGTTGGTTTTGTTCCTGCAAGTAATCCAGTCTTTTGCGTGCTGGTGACCATTGACCGCCCGGACCCCAAAAAACCGCGCACGGGTGGCGCCGTGGCAGCCCCTGTCTTTTCCAAGATTGCAACGACCACGGCTCGTTACCTCGGCATTCCTCCGGATCTGCCCGAGGATGCAGAGAAGGAAGAGAAGACCCCTTCACGTACCCCATGAGTAAAGCTATGAAATTTTCAGATGTTCCAGAGCTGGAGACGCTCTTTGTGGAGAAG
>CAIZQW010000057.1 GCA_903935195.1 uncultured bacterium | reverse complement strand
GTGCCGGGGATCTGAAGGGCCGCAATGTGGTCGTCTCTGGCGCGGGTACAATTGGCAATTTCATTGCTCAGGCCTGTCTGGCGAAGGGTGCGGCCAAGGTGTTGCTGACTGATATCAGCGCCTATCGCCTAGAGGTCGCGAAGCAGGTTGGTGTCAAGGATGTCCTGAATGTGAAAGAGGGTACCCTCGAGGATGCCTCTAAGAAAACTTTTGGCGCTGATGGTTTTGATCTGGCCATTGAGGTGGCAGGTGTTGAGGCGAGCTTGACCTCGCTCGTCAAGTGTATTGGCAAGGGCGGGACCATTCTGATTGTTGGTGTCTATGGCGATAAGCCAAAGATGGATATGTCGGTTGTGTGCGAACATGAGCTGACGCTCAAGGGATCCATGATGTATCGTCATGAGGACTGGGTGCAGGCTGTCGAATGGATGGCCTCAGGCGCGGTGAAGACGGAGCCGCTGGTGTCGTGCCACTTCCCCTTTGCACAGTATGCCGATGCTTATGCTTTCATTGATAAGCAGGGTGAAAAAGCTATGAAGGTGATGATCGATGTCCAGTGAGCAACCGAAACAGCAACCGATCTGCGTAGGGATCGGTGAAATTCTCTGGGACCTCCTGCCGAAAGGTAAAGTTTTAGGGGGAGCTCCTGGCAATGTGGTCGGGATTGCCAATCAATTGGGACTGAAGGGTATTCTCGTGAGTTCTGTTGGGGATGACCAGCTCGGACACGAGATCCTTGAACGGATCGGACAAAAAGGGCTCGACAAGAAGGGCCTCCGTGTTCTCAAGGATCTTCCCACCGGGGTGGTCGATGTCACGCTGGATGCCAAAGGCGTGCCGACTTTTAACATCCGTCAGCCTGCTGCTTGGGATGCGATTGTCATGGATGATGAACGCCGTCAACTGGCCAAGTCCGCTTCGCTTATAGTCTTTGGTACCTTGGCGCAGCGGGATCCTCGCAGCCAAAAGGGAATCATGGAGTTTATCAAGGCGGCTCCGGCAAGCTGTATCAAGGTGGTGGATGTTAATCTGCGTCCGCCCTTTATCATGGAGTCCGTGATTCGCGAGTCGTTGGAGCTTGCGGACGTCTTGAAATTGAATGAGACGGAGTTGCCGGTTCTCGCGAAGATTTTCGGGCTCTCTGGCGATGAGACATCGCAATTGAAGCAACTTCATGCCCGTTTTGATCTGGATGTGATCGCCTATACGCTCGGACCACGCGGCAGTCGGATGATCACGGCGACAAGCGATATTAGCCATCCCTTTGTGGATGCCGTGGTGGTGGATACCGTAGGCGCAGGGGATTCCTTTGTCGCAGTGGTGGCCACAGGCATGCTCCTGGGAATGGAGATCAGCAAGATACAGGAGATGGCGAATCGGGTCGCTGCTTTTGTCTGTACCCAAGTCGGCGGAACCCCGACCTTGCCAGAGGACTTGGTGAAGATTTTTAAGAAGCAACAACACGTTTAACATGAGGAGATGAAACATGAGTGCGAGTATGAAGCCAAATGATCAAGTCTGTATTGACACAACCCTGAAGGGTATTGACCCTAAGACTGTAAACCAGTTGAAGCTCACGAGCGGAAAGCTGATGCCAGCTGCCGCCTTCGGAACCTTCCATTCCGACTGGGCTCAAGCCTATATGAAAGATGCCACGGTAGAGGCGATCCGCTTAGGCTGGCGCCATATTGATACCGCCCGTGCGTATGAGAATGAAGATCAGATCGGTATAGCGATCCGTGAGGCTATCGCGAAGGGGTATATCAAATCAGCCAACGATCTCTTTATTACGGGCAAGCTGTGGAATGGACACATGTCACCCAAAGACGTGGCCCCCGCACTGGATGCAACCTTGAAGGCCTTGGGTGTCGAGAAGATTGACATGTATCTGAATCACTGGCCCTGGCCCAACGTGCATACACCCGGGTGCGCAGGCGAACATCGTAATCCCGATGCCGTGCCGTACATTCACGAAGCCTTCATGGACACCTGGGCGGAGATCGTGAAGCAGAAGAAGGCAGGTAAGATCGTGGATATCGGAACATCGAACCACACTGAAGCCTGCATGAAGCTCTTGCTTCGCGATGTTTCGGCTGCCGAGCGTCCTGTCGCTAACCAGATGGAGATGCATCCGCTCTTCCAGCAGACCGCGTTGCGCCGTTACTTTGAGTCAGAGGGGATCGCGTGCACCGGTTATATGTCGTTGGGTTCGCCCAACCGTCCGGGACGCGACCGTTTCAAGGAACATCGCGCGGACATGATGGATCCGGTGATTCAGGCGATTGCGAAGGAGTGCGGCGTTTCCCCGGCTCGCATCGCGGTCAGCTGGGCTGCGCAGCGGATGAATAAGAGCGGCGGTTTTGTCGCCATGGCCACGCGGTCGGACTGGATGCTTGACAATCTCAAGGCTGCGGCGGAAGACCTGCTCTCACCCGAACAGCTTCTCCGAATCTGTGGTGATGACACGCCCGAACACCCTGGTATTGATGCCAACAACCGCTTAATCTGGGGTCAGGTCTTCTTGTGGCCAGAGGCCGATGGCGATTGGCGCATTCTGTGGAATGACAGCCAAGTCTTTGAAACCCGCGAGAACTACAAGAAGTTCAAAATCTCCTGGGAAGCCCATCATCAGGTACAAAAAGCAACGACAGCGAGGATTTAATCATGAGAGAAACAGGAATCGTCAACCGGGATATCTGTGATATCCTCAGTACACTGGGCCACACCGATGAGGTGATCGTCTGTGATGCAGGGTTCGCCATCCCGCTGGGGGTGCGAACCATTGATATTTCGCTGGCAGAAAATGTACCGACTGTGCCACAGGTGCTGGCTGAGTTGCGGAAGCATTTCTCGGTTGAGAAACTTGTGATCTCCGAGGAGACCAAAAAGGTCAGCCCGACCCGCTTCAAAGAGTTTGTCAAAGCTTTTGGCAAAGGGATGGCTGTTGAATTGATTTCGCAGAATGAGATCCGCGCACGTGCGCGAACCGTGAAGGCTGTGATCCGGACAGGCGACTTCACCGCCTATTCAAATATTGTGCTTGTCTCGGCAGGCGGACCAAAATGGTATGTAGAAAAGAAGGGGGTTTAAGATGGACTTGCATTGGACAATGAACTGGATTGATACAACCGTACTGCTGACCTATCTGTTTGGCATCACGGCCTTTGGCATCTGGATTGGTTTTAGGAAGAATGCCACTTCGGAACATTACTTTCTCGCCAACAAATCACTAGGCTGGTTTACGGTCGGGGCCGCAGTATTCACCTCAAATATTTCTACGATTCATTTGGTGGGACTCGCCGCAGGTGGTGCCAAGGAAGGCATGGTCATCGGCAATTTTGAGTGGATGGCCTGTTTCACCTTGATGCTACTGGCCTTGGTGTTCGCGCCTTTTTACATCAATTCCAAGGTCTCCACTCTTCCAGAGTTCATGGAGCGCCGGTACTGCCCCCAGGCGCGCACAGCGTTGGCGGTTATCGGGTTGCTGGGTGCTTTGTTGATTCATATCGGCATCAGCCTCTTTGCCGCTGCCAAGGTGTTCGAGAGTTTTCTGGGTGTGCCGATGATGGTCACGATCGTTGTCCTCTCGCTCTTTACAGTGACCTATACGGCGCTGGGCGGACTCAAGGCCGTGGTGATGACGGAAAACATTCAGGTTGTGCTGTTGCTCGGGGGCGCGATTTTGGTTACCGTGCTCGGGATCATGGCATTGCCGGGTGTCGGCGTGCATGATGTGGCGACCTTCAAAGCTGCTGTGAATCCTGGGCAACTCAATATGCTTCAACCTATCATTAATGCCAAAGGAAATCTCAATGAGTTCTCCTGGTTGTCGGTGCTGTTGGGTTATCCGATTCTCGGAATCTGGTACTGGTGTGCCGACCAGACACACGTCCAGCGCGTGCTGGGGGCAAAGAGCCTCACGTCAGCCCAGAATGGCGCCCTGTTCGCAGGCTTCCTCAAGATATTGCCTGTTTTCCTGATGGTGCTGCCCGGTGTGGTCGGTTATGTCCTCTGGCAGAAGGGTGCTTTCTCCCTGAAGATGGTGGAGGGCACCACGCATGCGGATTACAATACCATGTTGCCGTCCATGATCAACTACTTGGTGCCGATGGGGCTCAAAGGCCTTCTCGCTGCAGGCATGGCTGCGGCGCTGATGAGCTGCATGGCTGCGGCGTTGAACAGCTGCGCGACCCTTATTTCCATGGATATTGTCAAGCGTGTCCGTCCCGATACATCGGATAGTCGCGTGGTGATGATCGGACGAATCGCCACAGGTGTTATCATGGTGTTGGCGATGCTGTGGTCAACGCAAGGGGATCAGTTCGGCACGATCTTTGAGGCCGTCAATAAGATTCCGATGACCTTTGCTCCCGCGGTAACGACTATTTTTGTCCTTGGTGTATTCTGGAAACGTGGCACGTGGCAGGCTGCGATGATGACCTTTTATGTTGGGTCGATTGTTGGCTTAGCCTATTTCGTATATGATATGCCAGTCGTTGGAAAATGGATACTCGGGAGTGCGGCCCAGCCAGGGTTCGCTGGCTTGGTCAGTGATACGACGCAAGGGTGGGGCATTCCCTTCATGTTGGTCGGACCGATTATCTCCGTCCTCTGTATTGTCATCTATGTCATCACAAGTCTGCTGACGCCTGCGATGAATCAAGAAGAAGTTGCTAAAGTCTGCTGGGATCATCCGCTGGCCTTTTTGAAGGGTCGTATCATCGGATTGGGCGACCCCCGGATTGTGGCGCTTATCCTGTGTGTCGTGGTTGCTGTGTTGTACTACTGGTTGCGATAGAAAAACGTACGTCATCTAGGGGGTATGGGATAAAAAGAGGGGTAACCCTATCGCATCCGGCAACTGCCGGATGCGTAACAATTTCGTCTAGGCAAGAGGGGGGATTTATATGAAGCATTTAGTGAGCTCCAAGGTCTGTTCATTGTTTGCAATGGCGTTGCTCTCGCAGGGGGCACCTGTTTTAGGGGCTGCAGTAAAGGAGAATATGCCACCACCTACCTCGCGGACTACGAAGAACATCCAAGGGTGGAAGGTGCTTGTGGATGATCGTCTCTTGGCCAAACCGAATGAGGAGATGGGAGCTCGTGTACTGGCCATGCTCGAAGCCAAGCTGGTGGACATCACGTATGTCGTACCCGCTGAACCGCTGACCAAACTCAAAGCCGTGACCATTGTCCTTGATCTTGCACATGGCCCCTTGCATAACATGCAGTATCATCCGGGTGCAGACTGGCTCGTGGAAAATGGCTATGCGGCGGACTTGGTGAAGTGCGTTCATATCCCCGAGGCCAAGGATCTGCTCAGTTCGCGTTGCATCAATGAACAGCCCTGGGTCATCCTGCACGAGCTTGCGCATGCCTATCACGATCAGGTCTTAGGCTTTGAGGAGCCTCGCGTTTTACAGGTTTTTGAAGCCTATCGAAAGAGCGGCAATGGCGACAATACGCTTCTTTATAACGGCAAGCGCGTCAAGCATTATGCCTTGACCGACCAGAAAGAATTCTTTGCGGAGATGACGGAGTCCTATCTGGGCGTGGATGACTTCTTCCCCTTCAATGCCGCAGAGTTGCTTACAGCCGAACCCGCCATCTTTGAATTGATGCGTGCCATCTGGGGTCCGCTCGCCTTTGATCCGCTGAAAAAATCGTGTAAGCGGGGACCCGTAAATCAGAAGACCTCTGCGTATACACTCTGGTATGATAAGCCCGCACAGAAGTGGGCGGAAGCGCTGCCCGTGGGTAACGGACGCCTCGGTGCGATGATGTACGGTGAGCCAGGCCTGGAGCGCCTCCAATTGAATGAGGACACGATCTGGAGCGGACAGCCGTATGATCCGACTCGCCCGGTAGGACCCGAGGCGCTCCCCGAGATTCGCAGACTGGTCTTTGAAGGTAAGTGGATCGAAGCTGAAAAGCTCTTTGCCGAGAAGATGATGGGCAAGCCCGACCAGATGAAGTATCAGCCGCTCGGTGAGCTGTTGCTCGAATTCCCAGGGCATGCGAAGGCGACGGATTATGCGCGGTTGTTGGATTTGGAGACAGCGATTGCTACGGTTTCGTATAAAGTAGATGGCGTCACCTATAAGCGCGAGGTCTTTGCCAATGCGATTGATCAGGTGATTGTCGTACGTTTGACAGCGGACAAACCTAATTCAATTTCATTTCATACAATGCTCTGTGGAATAACCGACCCCGCGAAGCCCGGGGATGAGGTTTTTGAAACCAAGGTGCTCAAAGAGGGTGAACTGGTTCTTTCTGGAAGGACCGCCTCCTATTGCGATATCAAAGGCGCTGTCCGTTATCAAGGACGTGCCCGCGTGATCCCCGAGGGTGGCAAGCTGACGACTACCAAGGACAAGGTTGTTGTCCAAGGGGCGAATTCAGCCATGCTGGTCATGGTCGCGGCAACCAACTTTAAACGCTATGACGACCTCAGTGGTGATCCTGAGGATCGTGCCAAAGGTTATATGAGCTGGGTGGGGGCTCGCACCTTTGATCGCCTTTACACACGCCATCTAGCTTCCCACCAGGAACTGTTTGGGCGCTCGAGCTTGAATCTCCCGTCCTCAGAGGCCTCAACGCGACCAACCGATGAACGGTTGCGCCTCTATGATCCTGAGAAGGATCCGCAGTTGATGGCGCTCATGTATCAGTATGGCCGTTATCTTTTGCTCGGCAGTAGCCGTCCGGGAACCCAGCCAGCTAATTTGCAAGGGGTCTGGAATGCCGACATGGAGCCCAAGTGGGACAGTAAATATACGGCGAACATCAATGTGCAAATGAACTACTGGCCGGCTGAGGCTACAAGCTTGCAGGAGTGTGTGGATCCCTTGGTTGTCATGGTCCGTGAGCTCTCGGAGACCGGCACCAAGGTCGCAAAGGTCCACTACAATGCGAGCGGTTGGGTATTCCATCAGAATACCGATATTTGGCGCGCGGCTGCACCGATGGATGGACCAACCTGGGGTACCTTCACTGTGGGTGGAGCATGGCTTTGTACACATCTGTGGGAGCGTTACCTCTACAGCAAGGATACGGAGTATCTGGAAAGCGTCTATCCGCTCTTTAAGGGAGCATCTCAGTTCTTTCTCGACACACTGGTTGAGCACCCTAAGCATAAATGGCTGGTGACCTGTCCGGCTAACTCGCCTGAGAGTTTCCCTGCCAGCCCCGGGAATCACTCTTTCTATGATGAGTACTGCAAGTTCCCGCAGCCTGGAACAACGATCTGTGCGGGCCCAACCATGGATATGGGAATTATTCGCGATCTCTTGCAAGCCTGTATCGAATCTGCGCGCATATTGAAGGTTGATGAGGAGTTTGCGAAAAAGCTCGTTGAGGTCCGTGCCCGTCTCGCACCGATGCAGATTGGCAAGAAGGGGAACCTTCAGGAGTGGCTCGGGGATTGGGGCGACATCGAGAAGCAACACCGCCATATTTCTCATCTCTACACCGTCTATCCCAGTGCGCAGATCACACCACGCAAGACACCCGAGCTGGCCGAAGCAGCGAAGGTCTCCCTGAACATGCGCGGGGATGGAGGAACTGGTTTCGGTATGGCGTGGAAGGCCGCCTGCTGGGCGCGTCTGCTGGATGGCGAACACGCCAATGTCTGTTTGGCTAATCTGGTGGCTAAGCAGACCTGCCCGAATCTCTTCTCGATCTGTTTTAGCACACCGCAAGTCGAGGGTGCAATGGGCGCAACTGCGGCGATGGCTGAGATGCTGCTGCACTCGCACGAGGGCGAGCTCCACCTGTTGCCAGCCTTGCCCAAGGCCTGGCATACAGGTGAAGTCTCTGGACTCCGTGCACGGGGTAGCTTCAGTGTCAATATGGTCTGGGCGAAGGGCTCGCTGGTCTCCGCAACAATCACTTCAGCGCTGGGCGGCCCCTGTGTGGTCCGCTATCCCGCACGTCTGCGTGTTATCACCCAAGCTGGCGCACCCGTGGCTTCTGAGTCAAAAGAAGATGGAGTCCTGAGCTTCGAGTCAAAGGCCAATGGTGTCTATATTTTGACGCCTTAAGATTGGCTATAGCTTCGCTGGAATGTTGGAATAAGGAAATGTTGGAGTGATGGGGAATATCGGCTATGGGAGGGGCACGCGCCTGCGTGCCTATGGCGCAGAGGCCTGCGCCACTCCCGGAAGAGCTCTCTTCCATTCTTCCAATATTCCTTCTTAAGTAACTCGTTTGTTTATTCCCTTGCAATAACTGGTACTGCCAACTGCCACTGCCTACTGCCAACTGCAACCGCCCTCGGGCGGTTGCGTTGTCACCTCTTTTGTCACCTATGGGGACGGTTGCTTTTTTTCACCAAGCAGTGATATTATAAACGCCACGGGAGATTAAAGAAAAAAATGAATAATACACGTCTGTTCTTGTTTTGGATTGGTCTGATTGCGGTTGCTTGCACCGTGCCATTACAGGCAGCAGATCGTAAGCCTAACTTTTTATTTATCTATACGGATGATCAGCGCTGGGACGCCATGGGGTTGGTTCAGCGTGAACTGGGGGAACGCGCGCGCTTCCCGTGGTATCAGTCACCGAATATGGATCGGTTGGCTGCTGAAGGCGTGCGTTTTCGTAATGCCTTCGTCACGCTGTCACTCTGTGCACCGAGTCGGGCGGCCTTTTTGACCGGGCGTTATAACCACATGAACGGTATTGTTGATAATGACACGGCCTTTCCAACCAACGCTGTCACGTATGCCTCCTTGCTTCGCGATTCAGGATACCGTACCGCCTATATCGGCAAATGGCACATGGGCGAGCAAAAAGGCCAGCGTCCGGGATTCGATTATTCAGCGAGTTTCATCGGCCATGGACGTTACATGGATTGCCCCTTTGAAATTAATGGTGTCTTGACGCCGACAACTGGTTGGCTTGATGATGTGAGCACCGCCTTTGCTATCGAATATATGAAGCAAAACCGTGATCGGCCCTTTGCCATGGCGGTCGGATTCAAAAGTCCGCACAGTCCGCGGGGTGGCAAGAATCTACCCGAACGTCTAAAAAAGCTTTATTCGAATGAAGTCAGTCGCACGACCCCGAGCATGGGGATCCCTGCGATTTATCATAAGCCAGATCCTAAAACAGGTAAGTATGGACAGGGCTTTGCTGAGAACGCAGCTCATCTCGATTACTTCCGTCATATGGCGGGCGTCGACGAAAATCTTGGAAAGTTGCTCTCAGCACTTGATGCGTTAGCGATTTCCGAAGACACGGTTATTGTCTATACCAGCGATAACGGTTACTTTTTTGGAGAGCACTGTCTCGGGGACAAACGTGCAATCTACGAAGAGGCACTCCGCGTCCCAATGCTTGTCCGCTATCCGCGCCTCTTTGGTAAGGGCAAAGTCGTGGATGAACTGGTTCTTAACATTGACCTAGCTCCGACGTTGCTGGATTTGGCTGGAGTGCCCGTGCACAGCGAGATGCAGGGGGTGAGCTGGAAAGGATTGGCCGCAGGACAGAAGCCAGCAAACTGGCGTACATCTTTCCTTGCTGAATATTACAAGGAAATGGGGGATACTCCGACCTTGGTGGGTATTCGGACGGCCACCGAAAAGCTGATTAAATATAAGGGGCATGATGAGTGGACTGAAGTGTTTGATGTTGTCCTGGATCCCTGTGAAATGAAGAATAAAGTTTCTGATCCTGCAGTAACCGCGCGGCTTGCAACTGAGTTAGAGGCTCAAATGAAGGCGATGAAGTATACAGAGAGTCCTCAACGAGCGAAGCCGTAGCAGAACTGAACAGAGCAAAAGGGGGCCTCATTTTTGTCATCTCTTCTGTCGCCTATAAAACCTTCTTTAAACCTTCTTTAAATTGTTGCCTTTTTCGAGCCAAAGGGTGATAATATTCACCTTCATATTAAAGACTGTCAGTAATAAACTGATCTAAAAGGGGAAAAACAAAATGAATCGTGCAATGATGAGGGGATTCCTCGGAATCTCGACCGTGCTGACGTTAGGCGTTTTGACTGGACAGGCAGCTGAAACAAAGGCTCCGGCAAAGCCTAACTTTATTTTTGTTATTTCGGATGACCACCGCTGGGATGCGATGGGTGTGGTTCAGCGAGAACATGGGGACAAAGGTCGTTATCCCTGGTTTGAAACACCTGCGATGGACCGCATGGCGGCTGAAGGTGTTCGCTTTCGTAATGCTTTTATTACCCATTCGATCTGTTCACCCGGACGTGCTGGTTTCTTGACCGGACAATATACCCACGTCAATGGCATCATGGACAACGATACGCACTTTCCTGCAACGGCGATCACGCATGCCACGCTTCTGCGTGATGCGGGCTATCAAACCGCCTATTTCGGCAAGTGGCACATGGGAGATCAGAAAGGTCAGCGCCCAGGCTTCCAATACTCCGCCAGTTTTCACAATCAGGGTATCTATACGAATTGCCCCTTCGAGATTAATGGTGTGATGACTCCGACCACCGGATGGGTTGATGATGTCAGCACCGACATGGCGATCACGTGGTTGCGCGAGCACAAGGAGAAGTCCTTCTCGATGGTCGTTGGTTTTAAGAGCCCGCACAACAGACGTGGTGCTGAACGCCTTCCGGAACGTCTGCGCCACCTTTACGAAGGCAAGACGACCCGTCCAACGCCTAATATGGCCCTTGCCGCTAGCTATCATAAGCCACTCACCGCAGAGGATGTGGGAAAACCGCGCGGACTCTCTGAGAACGCTGTGCATCTTGATTACTTGCGCCATATCAAGGGTGCAGATGAAAATCTCGGACGTCTCCTCGATACGCTCGATGAGCTCAAGCTTTCGGATGACACCGTCATTGTCTATACAAGTGACAACGGTTACTACCTGGGTGAACACGGACTGGGCGACAAACGTGCACTTTACGAGGAAGGTTTGAGAATTCCATTCCTTGTTCGTTACCCGCGTCTCTTCCCGAAAGGTAAGCCAGTTGATGAGCTAGTTCTTAACGTAGACATGGCTCCGACCTTTTTGGACCTTGCAGGACTTCCTGTTCATCCCGGCATGCATGGCAAGAGTTTCAAAGAGCTGGCCAGTGGTAAGAAGCCCGCTGATTGGCGCACCGCTTTCCTCACGTACTATCGCAAGGAACTCGGGGATACTCCCACCTGTTATGGCGTGCGTACAACAGAGGCAAAGCTGGTTGTCTATCCCTTCAACCCGGAGTGGAACGAAGTTTATAATCTGGCCGTGGATCCGTATGAGATGAAGAATCTCGTGAAGGATGATCCGGCGCTGACCGCAAAGCTCACCAAGGAACTTGATGTCCAGATGAAGGCTGTGAACTATAAACCGCCACAAATGAAAAAAAAGTGAGCCTTCGAAGAAGTAACTTGGAGAATGGAATAGTGGAATATTGGAGTGCTTCAATTCGCTTTTGGAGGGACGCGCGCTGTCGCGTCCGACCACGACGGAGCGTGGCCTTCCAAGTCAGGTATCCCGTCTCCCCCATCACTCCAACATCCCCACCTGTCCGCCGTAGCCTTGGCGAAGGTGGATATCCCAACATTTCAATGAAGTTAAGTCAATACGGTTTATGTTTAATGTGAAATATTTTAAAAGGAATAAAATGATGAATAGCAAAATGATAATCGGGATCACGTGTTGTATGGCTGTGACGCTCTTCGGTGCTGGAAAAGGAAAAGCACTGGAAGTTATTGTCGCGCCAGTACCGTTGAGCGCAGCGGGGGAAGCCCTGCTTCAAAAATATGAAGCGCTTCTCAAGGTCTCCCAGGAGGAGTTCCTGAAGGCTCTTCCTAAAATGGATGAGGCAAACAAGGGGGCATTTCTTAAGGCTTATCAGGAGGAGACTTCTGCCACTCTAGCAGCGTTGCAGGCGATGGGTGCGTCGGGAGGAAAGAAAGCTACTGACAAGGCAGCTCTTGCGCAGGCCCATACGAATGCGCAAGTTGCGCTTGTGCAGGCGAAGGAGAAGGCAGCGCCTTTGGCCAAGACGGTATTGACGGATCTCTCGCCCTTTTTGTCGAGCGAGACCCTGGATACCGCGTTGGTGAAAGGTGTTGTCCTGAAGCAGGCCACGCCACGTGGACTCGCTGCCTTCGCTGAGAAGGGCAAGGAGCAGGAAGCCCTTGTGGAACAGCTGCTCTCCAACACGGCCCTGATGCGACAGATGCTCGAAGCGAACGGCGCTGAGGGGGGCAACTATGGCCAAGCCATGCAGATCTATACGGCTATTCAGAAGGCGAGCCCCAAGGCTAAGGAGGGTATACTGCAGTGTCTGGCCCTTGGCACGAGCCTTGAACAGGCCGTCCCCATCAAACAGAATAACCCGCCAGCCCTGACGAATGCGCCTGCTCTGGTTGATCCTGTGAAGCGCTACCTCCATTTTGAAAAGGCCTATCTGGATGGCGAGCTCGACCCTGCTTTCAAGAAGCTGTCAGCGTGGGAGTGCCGCTTTGTCACCAATGGCGATGAGACAGAGGATGCCTTGACATGGGGACGCGAGATGCTGCGGAACTATCGCCCCGACCATATTTCGACCTCGGATTATCGTTGGCGCTATGTGAAGGCTGTAAAGACGGATGTCCAATATGGCTCCAAGGAGCAGGTCAATGACAGTCCGAACTTGCAAAACAATCAGAATATTATCAACACCGGAGGCGTTTGCGGACGCCGTGCCTTCTTCGGACGCTTCATCCTGCGTTGCTTCGGTATCCCGACAACGGCGCGTCCACAACGGGGCCACGCTACACTTGTTCATTTTACACCTGAGGGCTGGGTGATCAACTTGGGCGCGGGCTGGGGCTGGGGATGGCTCAAGAACAATCAAAAAGATGTCGATTTCTTGGCGATGACACAGGCAAGAAAGAGTCCGAAGGCTTTTCTGCAGGTCGCGCGGGCGCAATGGATCGCTGACCTTGTTGGCGAGAAGCGTTCGCTGGGCTTCTGTGATGAGGCAACAGGTTTCTGGAATGGCGTGGCGCTTTATCGTCAGCGGGCTATTGGCGAGGAGTTAAAAGCTGTCGCACTCGCTGCGGTCGGCACCGATATCGGTGAGGCCAATGTCTCGAAAGAGGCTGATGTGATTGAGAAGGTCGTCATCACAGAAGCCGACAAGAAGGCGGTTGTCAGTGCTGACGGAACGATTACGATCCCTGCGGTGGCGTGTACCAAGCCCCAGGAGAGCACAGCCAAGATTCTCTTTATGAAGAGCTTCAAGGATGGATACCAGTTGCACTACAGCCGTAACGGAGCAGCCGAGCCCTTCGAATACAGTGTTGAAGTTCCTGCTGCGGGGACGTATGCCCTGCGTGCGACTGTCTCGATGGTCAGCCCAGGCCAAAAGCTTTTCGTTTCAGCCAATGGTGCTGCTACGCCTGTGGAGATCGCCTTGCCCTATACGCTTGGCATGTGGGAAGCGACACAGCCTGTTCAGGTTGCCCTGGTCAAAGGAAAGAACACCCTTGTCTTCACGCGCAATGATCCGGGCCGTGGTATGAGCGTGAAGAATTTCACGTTGACACCTGTGAAATAAATGTGACGTAATAATGGAACGTTGGAATGCTGGAACAGAGGGGTGAGTTGCTTCGGGGAGCGGCGCAGGCACGCAGGCGCGTATCCCTCCCGAAGCTAGTATTCCTTATATCCAATATTCCTTTTTTCCATCATTCCCTTGTTCTAACATTCCAATGAAATTCTAAACATCTATGACTATTCAAAAAACAGCTCACGTCGTGTTCATGTCGTTCGTTGTCTTTGTCGCTGGCCTGGTTCAGGCCGCTGACCAGGGAGGACGCGTAACGTATAGTGATGGCTGTTTAGAAAATGGTGTTATTTCAGTCGCGTTCGATCTTGAAAAGGGTCTCTTTACGATTGCGGATGTGCAGCGTAAAGAG
>CAIZQW010000056.1 GCA_903935195.1 uncultured bacterium | reverse complement strand
GAGATTGGAGATTAGAAACCGTCTGAACTTGACCTCGGAAAGGCAACTTCAGTAAGATACACACACTTTAAATGGAGATCTTTTATGCATGGACGATGGTTAGCTCTTCTGGTGGCGAGCGCGATGCTCGCGTTAACGGGATGCATGTATTCACAGGTGCGCGTGCCACTGAGCAGTGAGTTCAGGAATACGAAGACCGTGGAGAAAACTGGCGAAGCCACTGCGCGGTCCTACCTCTGGCTTGTGGCCTTGGGAGACGCTGGGCTGCAGAAGGCCGCTGCCAATGGGGGTCTCAAGACCATGGAGTATGCAGATGTTGAAATCCTCAATATCTGTTTCGGTTTCTATATGAGCCGCACGACGATCATCTATGGAAACTAAACTCTCCAGAGTTTGTTTGCTCGCGCTGCTCCTCCTCGCCACGGGGTGCGCCTCGCCCAGCGGGTATCTCTTGACCCGCAAGGTCGAGCCGTATTCCTTCCCGGAAGAGGATCGCAATCACGTGGGAACAAAGTCCTGCACCGTGGACATCACGCAGATCAAGGAGCCCTTCAGCCGGCTGAAAATAACCGTGGTCTGGACGAACCGTGCCGTGCAAGAGGCGATGAAGAAGTCGAATATGACTGAAGTTCGTTATGCGGACCTGATCACCTTCTCCGTCCTCAACAAGACGTATGAACGCCGCCGTCTCGTCTTTTACGGCGAGTGAGGGACATGTCTGTCCTGAGTGTCAGTAAGTTGGGAAGTGTCAATAAGTGTCAGTAAGTCTTAAAAACTGATGCTAGTCGAGGACGCAAAGACGGTGGGAGGAAAAGATGCAAAACGGTCTTTTCAGTCATTCGGTCTATCCTTTGAGTCTTGGGGTCTTCACGTCTTGGTGTCCTCAAAACCATTTTATCCATGGGAATATGGGGACAGACATGGTATGGCGCGCTTGGCTAGGCTCTCACTGGGAGAACAGGCATCTTGCCTGTGCAGCAGTTGAACAGGCAAGATGCCTGTTCTCCCAGTGGTTAATTACGTCAGCAGCGACTGCACGACCTGGTTGACGAGCTTGCCATCGGAGCGGCCTTTGACCTTGGGCATCAGAAGTGCCATGACCTTGCCCATCTCCTTTTTCGTGCTGACGCCGCTTTCGGCGATGCACTGCTTGACCAACACTTCAATCTCAGCCTGGGTCAGTTGTTGGGGCTGATATTTACGGAAGAGGTCGATCTGCATCTGCTCTACGTCAATCAGATCCTGGCGTGCTGCGGTGGTGAACTGTTCGATCGCGTCCTGACGCTGTTTAATGGCTTTATTCACGACGCTGGCCACGATTTCGTCCGTGACGTCAATGCCTGCATTGACCGTCTGGTCCTTGATCGCGGCATGCAAGGTGCGTAAGGCCAGCAGGGCCTCGCTGTTTTTAGCCTTCATTGCCTCTTTAATATCCGACATGATCTGATCCATTACGACAGATGCCATAGACAACCTCCAGTTTTTATTGATTTGCTTCTGCGGCTTTTTGTTCTTGGACAAGGGTATTGAGTTCCGTAGCATCACGCTCCCAGATCTCGGTCAGGTGACTGAGCTGATCCTGCACAAATTTGAGCTTGCGATTGGTTTCTCCAAATTTGGTTTCGGGGCTCGGATTGAAGAGCACGGCTGATAGCTTCTCCAGCTCTTTCTCAAGTTCATGGATCTTAGTCTCTGCCTGCGTGACCTTTTCACGGAGGGCTTTGATCCTGGGTTGAAACTTGGTCCTTTCCTGCGCGCGTGCACGACGCTGATCCTTGGCAGAGAGGGGAGAGTTGTCATCTGCGAACCGTGGCGTAACCGTTGCTTGGGTCGTGGGTTTACCTTGGTCAAGCTGAGCGCTCTTTTCGCGGTAGTAGTCGTAACCGCCAGGAAAACGTCGGACACCCGCAGGCGAAATCTCGATGATGGTGGAGACGGTATTGCGCACAAACTCGATGTCATGGCTGACGAGGCAGACGGTGCCGTCATATTTTCGTATACACGCTTCCAACGTTGTCCGGCCTTCAAGGTCAAGATGGGTGGTCGGTTCGTCCAAGAGCATGAAGTTGGGCGGATCAAGAAAGAGTCTGAGGAAGGCCAAGCGGATCTTTTCACCACCACTCAAGACCCCTGCAGGCTTGGTGATGTCATCCGAGGTGAACCCAAAGGAGCCGAGCTGGCAACGTATTTCCTTCTCTGTCGACCCTAGCTTGCAACGCTTCGCACACTCGTAGACAGAGACCTCCCCTGGGATCGTCTCTGAGAACTCTTGTGAGAGGTACCCTGGCTGGACCTTGTGGCCAAGCGAACGGGAGCCGGCTGTGGGTTGGCGTGTGCCAGCCATGATGCGCAGGAGTGTCGTCTTGCCCATGCCGTTAAAGCCGACAATGGCGATCTTCTCGCCTCGTGCAACGGCGAGGTCCACATTTTTCAAAATCATGTCCGTGCCATTGTAGGAGAAGTCCACGTTCGTGAGCCGAACGATCTCGGCACCCGCATGTGGGGCAGGGGCAAGGCGCAGATACCCTGCGGCGAGGCTGCGCCTCGGCATGACAACAGCCTCTTCGTCGAGCTTCTCAATCATCTTCATACGGCTGGCGGCTTGGGAGGCTTTAGAGGCTGTGGCTTTGAATTGGTCGACAAAACGCTGAAGCTGATCGCGGCGCCGATCTTGATTCTCTTTTGCAGCTAATAGGTTCGACCAGCGGATTTCGCGTTCGCGCAGATAGAAGTCCAAGTTGCCGTTGTAACGTGTGGCGGTGTTGGCATCCACTTCGACGGTCAGCGAGGTCAGGGTTCGAAGCAGGTACCGGTCATGCGAGATGAGCATGAGCGTGCCTTCGTAGTTCTTCAAGAAACGTTGCAACCATTCGACGGCAGGAAGGTCAAGATAGTTTGACGGTTCGTCGAGGAGTAGCAGGTCCGGATGGGAGGCGAGTACGCGGGAGAGCTCTGCACGCATCTGCCAGCCACCGCTGAAACTTTTGAAGGGTCGATCAAAGGCGTCGACCGGGAAGCCAAGTCCCCCGAGGGATATTTTGACCCGGGCCTCGATTTCATAGCCACCGAGATGCTCGAACTCGCTCTGAACATCGCCGATCTGCTTGAGCAGGCGCTGGCGGTCAGAATCAACTCGTGTCTCCGACAACTGGTGTTCAAGGGCATGGATCTCATGTTCCATCTCGCCAAGGCCAGGGATGCCGCGAAGGGCATATTCCAAAAGAGTCTCATCGTCGGTATCGGCCTTTAAGTGCTGCCGGATATGGCCGATGCGCGGATTCTCTTCGATGTAAACATCGCCCGTGTCAGGGTCGGCTTCCTTGAGAATCAATCGAAAGAGTGTTGACTTGCCTGAACCGTTGGGCCCGATAATGCCGACGCGTTCACTTTTGTTGATCCGAAAATTGACGTTCTGGATGACTTCTTGTGTGCCGTAGCGGACACTGATGTTGCGAAATTCGATCATGGTTTCTTGTTGGCGTCTTCCGCCACAGGTTTCATCTGGTTTGTAAAGAGGTTAAAGAAGATGTCTTGCAGCGATTCACGATCTTCACGGACCGCTTTGAGCAGGCCCGCGATCTCATTGCCGGTCAGACGGAGGGAGAGCGCCGAGGTGTTGTCTGCCTCTTGAACAAGCCAGAATTGGAAGCCATCCGTGAGTGTGGTAAAGATCTTTTGCGATTGCGCCTCGGCAGGGGCGAGGGTGGTGATCAGTTTTCGCAGGAAGGCGAGCGTATGAATATCGCCTGCAGCGATGATACGCGGGGAGGTACTGAAGGTCGTCAGTTGTTGCTTGAGGGTCAAACGCTGAGGCGGGAAAGGAAAGTCAGGCGTCTCTTGTTCAAGGGTATCTGTGTTGGCGGTGACGGCAAAGAGATGCTTATTCTTGATGGAGACCTCAAGGCGGGCATTCCGGAGAAAGAGAGGGATGAGGGTTGAAAGTGAGATGGGATCACTGTTCGTCGTGGCATTTTTAATGGTTGCTGAGGGTTGTTCCGCTGTTCGGTACGAGAGACTGTATTGCTCAAAGGTCTGCTCAGCTTGGATTCGGGTCCGTTCGTGCTTCAGCCGGAAACCATTCGTGTTTACAAGAGTGTCGAGCCGCTTGATGGCCTCTCGGATACCATTTTCATCTAAAACAGGGGCGATTTGCACAAGACGTAAGCTCATCTGACTCTTTGTGGGTGCGAGATAGATGAGGCGTTCCCTGCCGAGGAAGGGTTGAAGGTCTGCAAAGATAGAGGCTAACTCGTTTGTCGGGGAGGAAGAAAAATAAGCGGTCCAATTGGTTTTTCCGGGTTCAGTGTAAAGGGTTGAAAAGAGGGCGTTTTCGGGAATGCCATTCCAGAGGTCGGCTCTGGGTTCGGGGATATCGCGCAGAAGTTTATCCAACGGAGCGCCAGCCTTTGGTTGAAGGCGGAAGGTGAGGGTACAGCCTCTTCCATCAAAGTTTAATCCGATTCCTGCGTAAAGGCAGGCATCGCTGAAAAGGCCACGTGCTTGGCCGATGCTCAACTTTGGGAGCAGAACTTGGTCAACGAGCTGTGGGTTGACAGAGAGTCGCAGCAGATCGGGTGTTTTTTTGGGCAGGCAGGCCTTGAGGGCTTCCTTTTGGGATTGGAACCAGGTGAGCAAATCACGTGTTGCTGCGATGGTCATGGTTCGGTCAATCTCATTGATCATGACACACGCAGGGCTGTTGGTAGAAAGGGGGAAGGAATACGTCGTGACGCCTTGGAGCGTGCGTTTGGTCTTGTAGGACTTAAAGAGATAGAGGTCCAGCGACTTGGTTTCGCGACGAAGGGGGAGGACGGAAATTTGAAGAGGTTTTGCGTCAGTTCCCAGTGCACGTGTGTTTTCCGCAACCCAGAAGATGCGCAACGTTTCATTTTCATTAATACAGTCAAGCGAAGGTAGCGAAAAGAACTCTTGCAAGAGGGGATTTTGCTCTTCGATCTGGCCTGGCAGGGTGGCCATCTGTGCAAAGGCACTGACACTGAGCTGGAGCGAGCGAAGACTCTCTGTTTCCAGCGTGGCCATCCACACATTTTCTGAGTGCAGGGTCAGCGTACAGGCGAGGAGGAGAAACGTGACAAAGGATTTTTTCATGTGAAGCACTAGAATGAGGGGTCACGTTGCTGGCGCATGGGTTTGGGTTGATAGAAGGTGAGGATCGTAATTTTGAGTTGTTCGAGGAGTTCTGGCTTCCCAATAGGATCAGCCGAGCCGACCGTTTTATTGTTAATGTTGGCGGAGACGTAGACAAAGGATGTGTCGTTTGTGCAGGCCACAGGCTTCTCGTTCATAAAGGGAACACCTTCGTACTTCTCAAAGAGTCCAGTATCGACTAAGGATTGGAAGATCATCGTAGTGTCATCCTCTGAAAGCTTCACACGCTTTTCACGAATATCCTCCCAGCTTTCCTGTTTATGATTTGCCGCAAATTGATTACTGACCAGTGCGCTTGTTCCCTCACGCAGAGAGACCAATCCATTGCCATCAATGCGGAGTTTGATTCGGCGTTTCATGCCAATGGTTTCATACTGGCGGATCTCAACCCAGTTTAAGCCAGAGGATTCCACCTGAAAATAAGGAGCGTTCACACCGCTGTGCCAGACACAACCTGTCGCCACGACAAGGAAGCACGCCAATAGGGTAAAGAGTAAATTTCGCATTGATATAATATGCTATGAAACCCTCGAATGAGCAAGCCGGAAATAGAAAAAACTCAAAGATTGAGTTCGAAACAGAGAAAGTGGTAATATGAAGCCCTATTCTTGAGTGAAATGTCCCCGGAAAAACGCTCCGTTTGGAAGGGGAGAGATCGATTGAAAATGCTTTTACAAGTACAACAGGTCAGTGTGGCGTATCCCGTGCGGGGAGGACGCCCGTTTTTTGCAGTCCGCGATATCACATTTAATGTGGGCGCGGGTGAGTCGTTTGGCATCGTCGGCGAGAGCGGATGCGGCAAGACCTCGTTGGCGAAGGCGGTCATGGGGCTTCTTCAGCCGGCCTCCGGGCGGATCCTCTTTGAGGGACAAGAGGTCTCTGGCTTAAAAGGGGAGGCGTTTAAGGCCTATCGCCGTTCGGTTCAAATGATTTTTCAAGATGCGGTTGGTTCATTAAACCCGCGTCAGACGGTCTTGCAGATGATGGAAGAGGTCTTGCGTGTCCATCGGATGCGTCCGGAGGGTGCGATTCAATCACGCGTGGCGGAGTTGCTGGAGCTCGTGGGGTTGCCCTCTGATGTGTTGCAGGCCTACCCACGTGAGCTGAGCGGCGGACAGTGCCAGCGCGTCAGTATCGCGCGCTGTTTGGCGCTTGAGCCTCGACTGATTATTGCGGATGAGCCCGTGAGCGCCTTGGATGTCTCGGTACAGGCGCGCATTCTGAATTTGATCCGTTCGCTTCAGCAAGAGTTGAATCTCGCGGTGCTCCTGATCTCGCACGACCTGGCTGTCGTCCGAAACATCTGTGACCGCGTCTGCGTCATGTATCAAGGAGAGGTCATTGAACACGGCAGCGCCATCGAGGTTATGGATCAGCCGCGAGAAGCCTATACCAAGAGCCTGCTCGCGGCTGTTCCGGATGTGGGACGGGCGCTGGGAAAATAGGGTTCACCCCTAGGACCGCGGACACTCGTGTCCGCCAACCCATCGCAGATGCACAATTATAGTCAAACCCCAAACCCTTCAACAAACCTTATCCTTGTTTGTTTTTGCCTAGGCGCCTACTTTCTCTGGCGGACAAGAGTGTCCGCGGTCCCAGGGGTGTCACACGACACAGGCTTTCTTAATCTGCTTTCAGTCCGTGGCGGTCGGTCCGACCGCCCTTCCGTGCTAGGCACTTTTATTGAGCTACTAAAAGCGGTGCCGCCCGTTGGTTGTCACCGCACTCCAAAAAACGGCTACTACTTTTATGACTTTGTGGACAAAAGTAACCACCCGCCGCGACAAACTGACGCGCCCGCTTAGTATTCGAGAATACTGTTGCCAATGGTCTCGCGCAGGATCGAGTCGCTCGGGACGACATTCGGACTGAGTGCGGAGAAGTTATGGAGCATGCCAGAGAGGCGTCGGGCCTCGATGTATTCTGGATCCCAGGACTTCACCTGATTGAGCAGGGGGGAGGCAAAGGGTTTGAGGACAGCTAACTCATAATCAAGCGCGGAGTTGAAGACCGCGTCAGCGAGATTTTGAAAGGGATAGATCCACCGTTGCTCACCGCGCGCGACGGACTTCCAGAGGCGCAGGGTCTGAAGCGCACTGCGGTTGCGCTGCTGGTAGTCGCGGACAAGCCGCCGAATGATGCGCGTGTCGTTGGTCGAGATACGGTTACTACTGTCAATACCCAGTTGCGTCAGCGTATTGAGGTAAATCAGAAACTTCTCTTCTCGCGGGACATCAGCGGTTAGCCGCGGATTGAGACTGTGAATGCCCTCCATGACAATGATGCCATTGGGGAAAAGTCGGGTATATTGATCTTGGTCAAAGCCTGACTTTGTCTTGAAATTAAAAGAACGCATCTTGACCGCTTCGCCTTTCATCAAACGAGACAGGTCGCTGTTGAGGCGTGGAAGATCCATGGCTTCGATATGCTCGTAGTCGAGATTGCCCTGGTCGTCCTTGGGGTTGAGCTCATCACCCAAAAAATAGTTATCGGTTGAAATCAGCAAGGGGTTGAGGCCGCTGACGCGCAAGTGTGTGATGAGACGCTTGGCCGTGGTCGTCTTTCCTGCGGAAGAGGGACCTGCCAATAAGACGAGTTTGACCCGTGGCTGTTGGTTGACAATGCGGTCTGCAATCTGTGCCAGTTTACGCTCATGAAGGGCTTCGATGGTCTGGACGAAATCAGAGGCACGTCTTTCAAGGATAGCCTGATTGAGTTGTCCGACCGTGGTGATGCCGACAATCTTTCCCCATGCGATGTGCTCCCTGTAGACATCGAAGAGGCGTTCATAAGGTGATAAGGGCTTGAGTTCGTTCGGAGATGAAGTGGAAGGTACATTCAGGACAAAGCCTTCTGCTTGCGGAACGAGATCAAAAAGCTTGAGCAAGCCGGTCCGGGGAACGAGCGACGTCTGGCTTAAATCCCGAAACTCACCACAGCACGTCATGCAGACGGTTGGAGGATTTCGGTGTTCAAGGAGGTTTAATTTGTCGGTCTGCTGGGTCTCTCTAAAACAGTTCACCGCCCCTTCATACGAAACAATGTCGTAGGTGATGGGCAAATCGTGCTGCACCATTTCGGCCATCGCGACTTTCAATTTCTGCACGTTTACAGCAATGTCCTGTTCTGCCAGACTCGGCCAGCCAACCGTGCAATAGAGGCCTGGGCCGATGGAGTTTCGCACACGGCATTCGCAGGTTGGAAAAAGTTCGTGTGCAGCCTTAGCCAGCAGGAAGCTCAGGGACGCCCGATAAATGGTCCACCCCTGTTCATCGGCCAGGGTTAGCGTGGTGAGCGTCGTGTCGGTATTCAGCGTCTCGTTCAGGCTGAGGACCATGTTGTTCGCAATAACACCTAAGACCGGTAGTCCATTCGTGTCGACCGATGGCACAATGTCACGAATCAGTGTTCCTGCTGAGACCGTGATGGGGGGATTTCCGTTATAGGTAATTGTGATGGCCTTCATTCTTTTTCGCTCCCTTCATAGAGGTCGAAGACAACCATGCGGCATTCGATGGGGCCGTTGAAAAAGGGAATGCGTTTGATCGAACGCAAGCCGATCTTCCGGGACATCTCCATGTTGCCCGTCAAAACACAGCCTGTATAACCTGTACATTTCTGCTTGAAGAAATCACCGATGCGTGCGTAGAGCGGTTCAAGATCGGTTTCGCTTCCCAAACGCTCGCCATACTCCGGATTAAGGAAGATGACCCCAGGTGGAGGGGGTAGACGGGTCGACGCGAAATCACAGGAGCCAAAGGTGATGTATTGTGCCACACCTGCAGCGATGGCATTGTCATGGGCTGTCTCGACTGCTTCCGGATTGATGTCCGTTGCAATGATCGGGGGCAGGTTCTTGTTTTCATTCGCATGCGAGGTTGCGACCATCTCCTTCCAGATCTGTTCCGGAGAGGCCCCGAAGCGCTGACGGACGCTCACACCAGCCCGCTCGCCAGGGATGGTGATGCGATAGCCCTTCACGGCCATAAAAGCAAAGTGACTCTTAAAACTGCCAGGCGCGCGGTTTAAGGCGATCAGTGCAGCCTCAATCGCGGGTGTTCCACTTCCACACATGGGCGAGATAAAGGGCGTCTTGCCCTCCCAGCCTGAAGCAAGCACACAGCCCGCCGCGAGGGTCTCTTGCATCGGTGCCATGCCCGGCAATTTTCGGTAGCCTCGCTTGGAGAGAGGTTCTCCTGTGGTATCCAGATAGATTGTCAGCTCGTTATCTTGCCAGTAGACAAAGACTGCCGCACCATGTGTTTCACGTCCCGAGTCGGGGCGTCCCCCGCAGAGGCTACGCATGCGATCCGCAATCGCGTCCTTGGTCTTGAGCGAGGGCATCCGCGTATCTTGGATCGTGTCATTGCGGACAATCGAATTGACGGTGAAATACCCATCCGCCTCCAATAGATTCTCCCATTCAATGGAATAAGCAGCATCATAGAGTTCGCGCAAATGGCGACACTCAGTCCGGACTAAGGGAACTAGCACGCGATGAGCCGTACGCAAGCAGAGGTTCAGCCGCATCACGTCACGCATGTTTCCGCGGATCACGGCGTAGGTCTCGGTGATGTCGATGATGGAGTAACCCATCTGGGTCAGTTCCGCAGATGTTTGCGGGACGAGTCCACGTGCACACGAGATGATAAGAGGATAGGTGTCTTTCCAGAGATTCATGAGTTTACTTCAGCGGGTTTTAGGTATTTCAAAGATTTGGAATACTGTAACACATTGGTGTCCCGCTTGTGGAGAAAAAACAGAGGACAAATACCGGATTCGCCGATTGTTGAGATACACTCTTTTGTGAACATGACAAAAGACGGACACTCTGATATACTGCAAAGCAAGAATTAAGAGGGAAGAATATGAAAGACAGCATCAAGAATTCACTCGCCTGCCTGATCATCCTTGTCCTGGCACCGATCGTTGCAGTGTCCGGAGACAAACCCAATTTTATCGTCATCAATATTGACGATATGGGGTATGCGGATATCGGGCCTTTTGGTTCGAAGTTGAATCGGACGCCTAACATTGACCGCATGGCAAAGGAAGGTCGCCGTTTTACCTCGTTTTACGCTGCGCCGGTCTGTTCGCCATCGCGTGCCGCGCTGATGACGGGTTGCTACCCGAAACGGTCGTTGCCGATTCCCCACGTGCTCTTCCCCGGCAATGATGTCGGGCTCTCGCCTCAGGAGGTCACCGTTGCGGAGGTCCTCAAGGGCGCTGGTTATAAGACGGGCATCATCGGTAAATGGCATCTGGGTGACCAAGCGGAGTTTCTGCCGCTGAAGCAGGGATTCGACTATTACTTCGGCTTGCCGTACTCGAACGACATGGGGCCCGCCTCGGACGGCGTGAAGAGCGATTTGGGCAAACCGCTGCCGATTGAAAAAGGCAAGGGGCAACCGCCACTCCCACTCATCCGTAATAATACCGTTCTTAAGCGTGTCCTGCCGGATGACCAGCAATCGCTCGTCGAATTGTACACCGACGAAGCACTTCGGTTCATCGAGAAGCACAAGGCGGAACCCTTCTTCCTCTATCTTCCGCACAATGCGGTGCACTTTCCAATCTATCCCGGCAAGAAATGGGCTGGCAAATCGCCCAATGGAATCTACTCCGACTGGGTCGAGGAGGTTGACTGGAGCGTTGGTCGGGTCCTCGACGCGCTTCGTGCTCAGGGGCTTTCCGAACGCACGCTGGTCATCTTCACCAGTGACAACGGCGGTACGCAGCGTGCTGTGAATGCGCCGTTACGCGGTTTCAAAAGCAGTACCCTCGAAGGTGGCATGCGCGTGCCCACGATCGCATGGTGGCCTAAAAAGATACCTGCCGATACCGTGTGTGATGGCATCACCGGCATGTTCGATATCCTCCCGACCTTTGCGGCTCTCGCAGGCGGACAGGTGCCGACAGATCGCAAGATTGACGGGGTCAACATCTGGCCTCAACTCTCCGGCGACAGTCAAGCAAAGCCCGCCCATGAGACCTTCTACTACTTTCGCGGTCTTCGGCTCGAAGCTGTCCGCCATAACGAGTGGAAACTCCAGCTCCCCTCGGAGAAGAACCCTTCAGTAAAGCCCGTGCTCTATAATCTGACGACAGATATCGGGGAAGCAACTGACGTCGCCGCAGAAAATCCAAAAATTGTCGCCCAACTGCAAGCCCTTGTGGTGGCGATAAAAGACGACTTAGGTGTTAATGGCGCTGCTTCTGGCTCCCGTGCATTGGGCAAGGTTGAGAATGCCAAGCCCATCATGGATCACACAGGCAAAGTCCGCGCTGGTTTTGATCCATCTGAGTGAGAAGAGGGCACTTCCTCCCTCCTCTCTCGGGTGCTGGTTCAACAAAGTTGAATCGCACCCGAGCCCTTTGCTTACGGCAAAATGTGCTACAACTCATGAGATGGTTATGGTATAGTGAACACACTCTAAATGTTAAGGATAAGAAATGATTAAACTATTTGCGCTCTTCGTGACAACAGCCATTTTCGCCTCTGCGGCGCAGAAGCCCCCCAATGTTCTGTTGATCCTCGCGGATGACATGGGGTTCTCGGATCTCGGATGCTATGGGGGCGAAATCGAGACTCCTAGCCTAGATGCGTTGGCGAAGAATGGATTGCGATTTACACAGTGTTATAATACGGCTCGCTGCTGGCCAACGCGTACTGCCTTGCTTTCGGGTTATTATCCTCAGCAGACCCGGACGGATCCCCGAAATAATCCACTACCGGAATGGACACGACTGCTACCCCATTGGTTGAAAGCGTCGGGTTATCGCAGTTATCACTCTGGTAAGTGGCATGTATTCGGGACCGACCACCAGATCTTGAGCCGTGGCGGGTTCGACCGCTCGTATAGCATGTATGACCACGACCATAACTTTTATCCAAGCCAGCATGAGCTGGATGACAAACCATTGCCTGCCGTCCAGAAAGGGTCAAACTATTATACGACCGTCGCGTATACCGACCATGCGATTACGTGTTTGAAAGACCATGCGGTATCGAATGCCGGAAAGCCTTTCTTTTCGTATGTGGCCTACATGGTTCCCCATTTCCCCTTGCAGGCGCCACAGGCGGATATTGACCGTTGCCGTGCGCGATATGAAAAGGGATGGGAAGCTGCCCGCGCTGCGCGTTATAAGCGGTTGACGGACATGGGAATCGTCTCCTGCAGCCTCTCTGCGGTCGAGGGTGATGTGGGACCTCCTTATGACTTTTGGAATAAGATCAGCGGTCCGCTTGGAAAGGGGGAGGTCAACCGGCCTCTCGCCTGGGATGTCTTGACAGAGGAGCAAAAGAAATTCCAGATTGAGAAGATGGCGATTCATGCGGCGATGGTTGAGGTTATGGACCGCGAGATCGGCCGCTTGGTCGCTCAGGTTAAGGCCATGGGCGAACTGGAGAATACCCTGATACTGTTTCTCTCCGACAATGGCTGTAGCGCGGAGATGATGATCCGCGGGGGTGGCCATAATCCGGACGCACCGATGGGATCCGGCGAAAGTTTCCTCTGTCTTGGGCCAGGCTGGTCAACGGTTTCCAACACCCCTTTCCGGCGTCATAAGTCATGGGTGCACGAAGGTGGCATCTCCACGCCGCTCGTGGTTCATTGGCCAGCTGGCATTCAGGCCAAGGGCGAGCTCCGCAAGGACCTCTGCCATGTGATTGATATGGTGCCGACGATTCTCGACCTTGCGCAGATTAAACCCGTGTTGCCTCTAGGTGCCCCGCCGATACAGGGCATCAGTATTGCTCCAGCGTTTTCAAAGGATGGCGCACTCGCGCGCGATACGATCTATTTTAGTCATGAGGGCAATAAGGCGTTGCGCGTCGGGGATTACAAGATGGTCTCTGCCAAGCGCGATGGTGGTACGTGGGAACTTTACAATATGGTCACAGACCGTGGCGAGCAGAAGAATCTGGCTATGGCGCAGCCTGAGCGTGTGCAGGCCATGTTGTCCACCTGGGAAAAGATGGATAATCAATTTGTAAAGGATTCTGGGGCATCTGCTAAGGCACTGTCCAAAAAGAAAAAATGAAGCGTTTTATCCTTAGCCGTATCTTTCAAGTGCTTCCCACGACAGTGGGGGTGCTGATCCTGACCTTTCTGCTCTTTCATGTTGTCGCGGGATCACCGGCGGAAATCGTGCTGGGAAAGAATGCAACGGCTGAAGCGTTGGCGGATTTCGATGCGCGGTTCGGTTATGACAAGCCGCTATTGCTGGGACGTTGGACTGCGATCCGGGCCTTGGGGCGCGTGGCGGTCCCGACAGACAAAGCTTTACAGGACAAGCTTCTTCAAGTTCCTGTGACCTATGCTCTCCCTGCGGGGACCTATCGTCTGAATGCGGGGCAGCTTTTGATCCACCTCAAGGAAGATGCGACAGGCGTGACGGATGATGTGCTGGTGGATGGTCCGTCACCCGTGGATTTTTCCATACGTGAGGGATGGAAGGCTGTTACACTCCAGGCTTCAAAAGTGACTGCCACGGTCTTCACATTGCAAAAGAAAAATAGCCATTGGCTGGATTCCCAGTTCATGAATTACTGCTGGGACCTCCTGCGGGGGAATCTGGGATTCTCCACCGAGTATCAGCAGCCTGTTGCTACCGTCTTGCGTCAAGGGGTCGGCCCCTCCCTTTCGCTCACAATCCCGATCCTGCTCGGGGGGACGATTTTAGGGGTCATGCTCGGACTCTTCTGCGCCGCGTGGCGCGGGGGGACAATGGATCGCCTCGTATTGCTCGTCTCCACAGTTCTCATGAGCGTGAACTATGTGGTGTGGGTTTTGGCCGGACAGTTCATTCTGGCCTTTAAGTTGCGGCTCTTTCCCTTGTGGGGTTTCGAGTCCGCGTTCTATCTTGTCCTGCCGATCATGATCGGCATTTTGAGCGGCCTGGGACGTGATATCCGGTTTTATCGTGCGGCGATCCTAGATGAAATTTATAAGCCGTATGTGCGAACCGCCCAAGCCAAAGGACTGAGTCACGCGCGGATACTCTTCACGCATGTCCTGCGTAACAGCCTGATTCCGATTGTGACCTATATCAGCCTCTCCATTCCCTTCCTCTTTACGGGGAGCTTGATGCTGGAGAGTTTCTTCGGCATCCCTGGATTGGGGAGCGTCAGCCTTAATGCCATCCATGCGTCTGACATGGCCGTGGTGCGCGCGGTCGTGGTCCTTGGCGCACTCTTCTACCAAGTCGTCAATCTGTGCACCGATTTGTGTTATGCCTGGCTCGATCCGCGAGTACGACTGAAGTGAGGAAATCCGTATGTTTGGACTGAATTTTTTGACTAAAAAAGGAACGCCACAGCCCCGCACGGCTATTGTCGGCCAGTGGGGTGAGCGACGGGCAATTGACTTTTTGAAGAAGGAGGG
>CAIZQW010000055.1 GCA_903935195.1 uncultured bacterium | reverse complement strand
CGCGATGCGCTGCTCGCGAATCCGCTGATGGATTTTGAACGGCTGCTGCTGGTCAAGCGTGACAACTTAGGCTTGCCGCAGAACTGGCAGGGAAACACCTCGATCGAACGTCACGGCTATGATGCTCAGATTGCGGTGTTGTCACCCGTACGACCCGAAGGAAAATTGACTCCGCTGTTCAAGCCGCAAGACGCGGCTTTCGTGGGCGACATGGATCTGGATTTCGACGGGACGCGTATGCTCTTTTCCATGCCGGCGAAGGATGCCTGGCAGGTGTGGGAGATCAAAGCCGACGGTTCGGGACTGCGCCAGCTGACGCCGGACATTCCGAAAGTGGATAACTTTGATGCCTGCTATCTGCCGGACGGGAAGGTTCTGTTCAACTCGACCATGAATATCCATGGCGTGCCCTGTGTCGGAGGCGGTGACAAGGTCGGCAACCTCTGCCGCATGGATGCCGATGGAAAGAATGTGCGGATGCTCTGTTTCGAACAGGATCAGGATTGGTATCCGCGCGTCCTGAGCGATGGCCGCGTCATGTACACCCGGTGGGAGTACTCCGACACGAAGCATTATCACTCCCGTCTGCTGATGAGCATGAACCCGGACGGCACAGGCCAGCTTTCGCTCTATGGTAGCAATTCGTATTGGCCGAACGCGATCTTCTACGCCCGTCAGGTTCCCGGTGCGCCCTCGAAGATCATCGCCATCGTTTCCGGCCACCATGGCGTGCCGCGCATGGGTGAACTGGTTCTGTTCGATCTGGCGCGCGGCCGTACCGAGGCCAGCGGCGCGGTGCAGCGGATTCCCGGCTACGGCAAGAAGGTCGAGCCCGTCATCGCCGACGGCTTAGTGGAAAACTCCTGGCCGAAATTTCTGCACCCGTATCCGCTGAGCGAAAAATATTTCATCGTTTCCTGCAAGCCTTCGCCGGAGTCGCGTTGGGGCATTTACCTGGTGGATGTCTTTGACAACATGCTCTGCCTCGCCGAAGAAGAGGGTTATGAGCTGTTCGAGCCGATCCCGTTCCGGAAACGGGTCAAGCCAGCCGTGATCCCGGACCGTGTGCGTCCTGAAATGAAAGAAGGCACGGTCAATCTCAGCGACGTGTATGCCGGCCCTGGACTCAAAGGCGTGCAGAAGGGCACCGTGAAAGCGCTTCGCTTGTACAGCTTCCACTTCGGTTACTGGGGCATCGGCGGCCATGTGAACATCGGGGTGGACGGTTCCTGGGACGGACGCCGCATCATCGGTACCGTGCCGGTCTATGAAGATGGCTCCGCAAACTTCAAGGTGCCAGCCAACACGCCCATCGCGATCCAGCCGCTCAACGAGCGCGGCGAGGCTGTCGCGCTGATGCGTAGCTGGTTTGTGGTGATGCCCGGCGAAAACGCCTCCTGTGTCGGCTGCCATGAGTCCGTGAATTCCAGTCCGCTCACCAAGCCGAGTCTCGCGATGCGCCGCGCGCCGAGTGCGATCACGCCGTGGAACGGACCTGAACGTCCCTTCAGTTTCCGCCGCGAAGTCCAGCCCGTACTCGACAAATCCTGCGTCGGCTGTCACGACGGCACCAAGTCTGGCAGACCTGACTTCCGAGGTAATCGAAAAGGTGACGGAAACTTCGATGCCTCTTACCTTGCGCTGATGCCCTTTGTGCGGAGGCCCGGACCTGAAAGCGATTTCCACGTGCTCACGCCGATGGACTACCACGTCAGCACCAGTGAACTGTTTCAGATGCTCCGTAAGGGGCATCACAACGTCGTGCTTGAGGCGGACGAT
>CAIZQW010000054.1 GCA_903935195.1 uncultured bacterium | reverse complement strand
GGTATTCCGAGCGACGCCGCTTTTGCGAAGTCAAGAAAAGCGGTGCCGCTCCGGCCTCTGCCGGATTGTCACCGCACTCCAGAAACAATTCATTTTTGTGTTTTTTGTGGATTTTGTGGTTCCGAACTTTTGAAGTTATAGACAAGCCCGCCGCCCGGTCCGGCAGCTGCCGGACCCGCAAGCGGCGGAATACCCGCCTACGCCTCATCAACTGATTACCGACAACTGATCACTGCTACTTCTTAGGCGGTGCGTCGGTCAGCCATGATTTCTCGGCGGTGGCGATCTTGTCTTCGCTTAAGCCGAATGCCTTAAGAATGCCCTTTGCCATCATGATGTTGCCAAGCTTGTTCATGTGGCAGCCGTCGGACGTCAGCTTGTTCTTTATGTCGCGTTTGTAGCCGCGTTCGCCGAACATCTTCGCCGCGCCTTTTTCGTCAGGGATCTTCTTGATGGCTTCCTGCATGTCCACGTTCAGGTCTGCCAGCAGGCATTTCTTTTCTTTGGCTATCTGGCGGAGAAAATCATTGTAAGGTATCATGTTCTTGTTCAGTTCCCTTTCAGGATCTTCGCCGATCATCGTGGAAGTAAGAATCATTACCTTGATGTTGGCAGACTGTGCTTTCTCGATAATAGCTGTAATGTTCTTTTTGTAGTCTTCCAGGGGGACGCCTGTAAAAGTGTTCTTGCCAAGGCGGAGTTGGAAGTGCCAGACGTCGTTGACGCCGCAGCTGAGTAGCATCCACTGAGGGCTTTTGCTGATTACATCGTTATCGAGGCGGCCCAGCATGTCGTTCGACTTGTGTCCGGATTTTCCTGCCGGGATGCTTATGACATCCAGTCCTTCTTTCTTAAAGGCATCGATGACCAAAGTGATGTAACCATCAACCCCCGCCCCGCCTGCCGTGATGGAATCACCCATGAAAGCCATCTTATCACCGCTTTTAACCGGGATTGCCGCGGCTTTACCTTCCGGTGGTGCTCCGTAAGCAGAAAGGCCGATTGCCAGGAGTACCATCAGTACTGTCATAATGCCGGGCTTGAAAAACATGAACGCCTGTTTCTTCATCATATTTCCTTCCGAATGTTCCGTAAACATCCGACCCTCCTGCGAGGCAGAGAGGTCGTAGTTCCACATTCTACAAATCGAATTCATTAGCATCCCATAGGGTTTGCCGGAAACATTCCAGCACCTATGATTGGTACATATTATGCAGTGGGAGGCAAAATAGTCAACCACGAAATTAACTGTTTTTAAAAAGGCTGCCATGACAACAGCCATGGGTCGTAACAAAAAATTCAACCAGTGATCTCAGGCCGTCGTTTCTCCAAGGATTCTGAGCGTCTTCTGGTACGCTTTGGCGAGCGCTTTATCTTCTCTCTGCATAACAATTATTAAATTTTTCGCTACGACACCTCTGCCTCATTTATTTTTTAATAGGAGGCGATCTTGTTTCGGAATGTATATGTAAAAGCGTGTTTTGGATATGGCCATGCCGGGCTCTTGATGGTAGACTTATTCACATTGTAGTGGAACTGTCTGAAGCTTCTATTAAAAAGGGGAGTGTCCCAGTTTAGTTTCTGGATTTTGCGCGAGGCAAATGGCAGACGACGCGACCAAAATGTGCAGTAACCCGGGTTTAAACGTATGAAGAGAACACGCGAACAGCTACTCGAGCGACTGATGGGAGCCTGCGGGAGTGGGCGCCGGATCAATTGCTATAATGGTTTTCTGCTGCTCGTGGCTGGACTGGGTGGGTTGCTCTACGGGGTCGACATCGGAATCATTGCAGGTGCCTTGCCGTATCTCGAAGCAACCTCTAATTTCAGTGCTGGCCAGTTGTCGGTCGTCGTAGCCGCAGTGCTGCTGGGGAGTGTGATTTCCACGCTGTTCGCAGGCGTGTTGGCTGACACGCTGGGTCGCAAGCCCATGATGATCCTGAGCGGCGTCATCTTCGCCGTGAGTATTCCAGTCATCTCGCTCGCGAGCGGTTATGGTCCCCTCGTTTTCGGGCGACTGCTTCAAGGGGTTAGCGCCGGGTTCATCGGCGTGATTGTGCCCCTTTACTTGGCCGAGTGTTTGGCTCCATCCCAGCGCGGCAAAGGCACGGCCGTCTTCCAGTTACTGCTGACGCTGGGCATTCTGGCTGCGGCCGTGATCGGTATATTCTTCAGCCTACGTATCGAGGAGATCGTAAAGCTCGGATCAGTTGACAGTCTTTTCGCCTTCAAGGATGCTGCCTGGCGCAACATCTTCTGGTTTTCATTACCGCCTGGCCTCCTCTTTGTTTTTGGCAGTTGCCTGGTCTCCGAGTCTCCTCGCTGGCTCTTTCGCGTGGGCCGGAAAACGGCCTGCCGCGAAGCCTTGCTGCGGTCGCGGACGGAAGAGCAGACGCTGGGTGAACTCAGAGAGCTGGAGGCGACGAGCGCTGACAGTAAAAGACGCGGGGGTGCGACCGTAACCCAAGGCCGCACGCCGCTACTCAGCCGGAAATATGTGCCTCCGTTTCTTCTGGCGTGCGTGATCCTCACCTGCACGCAGGCCACAGGCGCGGCCTCGATCATCGGGTACAGCACAACCATCCTACTACAGTCGGGGCTGTGCGATCTTGAGGCCCATTGGGGATATGTTGCCTTGACAGCGGTCAATTTCTTCGTGACGATCTGTAGCGTCATATTGGTGGACCGTAAGGGACGCAAATTCCTGCTCACCCTCGGCACCCTTGGAATTACCGCCATGCTGTTAATCGCGGGCTTCCTGTTTCACCGGACAGAGCGCTTGTGTCTCGACCGGAGTGCTCAGATCCAGAGGCAGGTGACTCCCGACCAGAAACTGACGCTGGTGTTTAATGCGGCGACAGCCGCTGAGTTGCTCGCGCCGGTTATGGGCAACGAGCCCCGGGCCGATGCGCCTAACGGGTATACGCTTATTGTGCTTTACTCCTGCGGCGGCTTCCACGCAGCCACCAAAGTGTTGCGCTCCGGTGATGCGTTGGCAAAACCGCTCGAAATCAGCCGTGATAGTTGTCTCCCGGACAATGCGGTTTTGGCCTTCTTTGCCAATCCACTGGCCAATCTTGACGCAGCCAGACACAAACCGCTCGTGATCGATAAAGCCCTTGTCTCGCCCGTCCCTGATCGCCGGACTGGTTTGTTTATTGCGCTCAGCCTGCTACTCTTCATGGGCTTTTTCGCAATCGGGCCAGGCGTCTGCGTCTGGCTGGCCCTTTCCGAATTGATGCCGACGCGCATTCGGTCCTCAGGGATGAGCATCGCGTTACTCCTCAACCAATCCGTATCGACCGCGATTGCCGCCATATTCTTGCCCGTTGTCGGCCGATATGGATATTCCAGGGTGTTTTGGGGATTTGCCTGCTGTGCAATGATTTACTTTTTAACGGTCACTCTCTTTCTACCGGAGACCAAGGGTAAGACGCTGGAAGAGATTGAAGGGCTTTTCACTAAAAAAAATAGGACGTGAATATGACTGGTTACAGGCGGACAAGCAGAAGAGCTGTCGAACTCGAGACCTCGGTGTCGAAGGCGTTCATGGCTCAGGCCCTGGGCGTTGAGTTTGACCGTGCCTATTATGTTGATCCGCAGCGCCGTCACGAGACGGATCTCAGATGCCAGGTGTTGCTGGACACTACCTATCCCGAACTTGACGCGCTCTACACGGAGAGCAATTTGGGACGAAAATCATATTACGACAAGCGCCAAATACTCATTGGAGGTATCCAGCCCAATCTGATCATCGGCATGCTGCTCGGTGCTGATTTCCTGCCCGTGACGACGGGGGATGCCGACATCACGCCCGCGTGCTGGGCGGGTAGGCCCATCGAAGATCTTCCACAGCCTGAGACCCTGCTGGAGCATCCGCTCGTCCGCCTGTTCAGCGATCAGATCGCTCAGATCCTGTTGGAAGGTTCGCTCTGCCCGATCCCTCCTTTCTTCTGGGATGCCTCTGGGCGTGCCGCCGTGCATGGCTCGCTGACCACGGCCCAGAAGTTCCTTGGGGAGGACGTGTTCATGGATATGCTGACTGATCCCGACCGTGTCCACCGTGTCATGGAGTGGATCAGTGAGGTCAACATCGTGCTGATACGCCATTTTGCAGCCTGCGCTGGCATCGAAGTCAAGATTGTGCATGTCGGCGAATGTTCGTCGTGCATGGTCGGACAGGACGCATGGGAAGCATTCGTCGTTCCGACGCTGAACCGGATCGGGCGGGCGTTCGGTGCCGTTCGGTTGCACTCCTGCGGGCCGAGTGACCACCTCGTGCCAGCCTTTCAAAAGGTGGAGCATTTGCACAGCTTGGACGTGGGAGGCGAGACATCCCTGTCGCTGGTCAGAGCAGCCGTTGGGCCAGACTTTCCGGTCAGCATTGCACCACCGGTAAAGCTGCTGGCCAGCGGCTCGCTTGCTGAACTAAAAGCGTGGACACTCAACGTGCTCGCAGATAATCAGGGTGGCAACCTAGTCATCCTGTATCATCTCGAACCACAGTACCCCCTGCAGAAGCTTCTGGCGTGGCG
>CAIZQW010000053.1 GCA_903935195.1 uncultured bacterium | reverse complement strand
GGCAGAGCCCGTGCTTGACACGGGAGCGTAGCGTCAATGTCTGCGCCACCTTTCTGTCTGCGACCCTTCAGCATCCTTTGCGTCTCGGCGTCTTCCAGTGGGTGTCCTTTTAGTATCGCTTTTTAATGATACTTTGATATAATTCAAACGCATTATGAATAAGAAAGAGATTGTCGATTACTTTACGAAGCTGGATGAGGCGTTGACCGATCAGGCAACGTTGCATCTGTATGGTAGCGCGGTTGTCATTCTTTTAGATGCTCCAGACAGGACGAGCTTGGACATTGATGTTGCGGGCTCTTACTCCAAGGTCAATCAAGCTGAGCTCGTCCGCGCATCACAACTCGCGGGGCTTCCAGTTAACCCCGATTCTTTTTATGACGGGAACCACTTGGAATGGGTGGGACCCTTGCGGCTTTGTTTGCCACCTGTGCAGACCAGCATGACCCTCTGGCAAGGCAAACGACTGACGGTTCAGACCAGTTCCGTCCCTGATCTTGTGGCGAGTAAACTGATTCGGTACGACGAGACGGATCGAGCCGATATACAATACTTGCTTGCTCAATTTTCTTTCGCCTGGGAGTCTATCGTTGAATCCGTGAATCGCTTGCCGCCGCCTTTTAGCACAGATGCACTGCTCCTCGAAAATCTTGACGCGCTTAAGACGGATATGCGCTTATGGGGAGGCCCCGAATGACCCCTCGTGAAAAAATACAACTGAGTTACGAAGTGGCATTTTACCCCCCTCGGCTTAATTTCGTCATCGGGAAAATGCGAACAGGATCGTTTGTCGCGGACAATGACTTTTTGGATGCGCTGGATGATGCGCGTCGCCTCCATCTGGCTTTGCCTTCAAAAGGGTACGGTTCCCAGCGCGCACTTGAACGGTTGGCGCTTTATCAGGCGCGTTCCCGAGCTTATCGGATGCCCGATTTTATCGATGCCGTCCGACAGAAGATGGGGCGGCTGGCAATATCGGAAACCCAAGTGCCCTGCAGACTCGTTCGAGATGTCGCCCTTCCGCAAGATGGGAGAGGTCTGCATATAAATAGTGCCGATCATCAAAAAATGAAGCAATAGCGCTCGTTGGAGCGAAGCGGAACAAGCGTATTCGCTTCGCGCAATTCTTCTCATACCCCCTTTCTAGAGTTCTAAAGTGCTAAAGTTCTAAAGTCCGAGAGTTCTAAAGTTTGGAAGTGTCCGTGGGTTTGCGTTTTGATGTTCTTGAGTCCCCTAATCCTGTTGACTCCCGTATGATGAGCGGAGCATCTAAGAGCAGTTGGCGGGGTAGGGCGGAGGGCTGCTCCAGCCGGAAGCGCATCATTTCAAGTGCGGCTAGTCCGATTTCGCGGCAGGGCTGGGCCAGTGTGGTCAGGGGGATGTTCAACAGTTGTGCGTATTTCAGATTGTCCACGCCGGTCAGTTTGATCTGGCCCGGGATTCGCACGCCGGCGGTGATCAGTGTTTTCATGAGAAGTGCAGCCGTGTAGTCATTTCCGCAGACGATGCCGTCCGCTTTCATCTCTTGGGTCAGTTTTTCGGCCACCGACGGATGATCCGGGTCTGCCTCGAGGATTCGATTTGAAACTGGAAGTCCGCGGGCGGCGAGGACGGAAAGAAAGCCGGCGGCGCGGGCTTGTGTTGTCGTGGCGGAGCCCGGCCGGTGCAGAAAGAACGGAGAACGGCAGCCCCGATCCAAGAGGTGTTCAGCAAGAACCGTTCCGGCTCGGAAGTTATCGATCCCGATCAGGTCAAGCTGGCTGCGCTGGGGGTAGGCGAGGTCGGCGTCGATCAGGACCACCGCGATTCCTGCTTTCCCCAGAAGATGCACGATGCGCGAATTGATGTTGTCCTTGTCGCCGGTCAGCTCCAGCGGCTCAAAGAATATCCCGTCCATTTTCTCATCAATATATTTCTGGCAGAGATTGAGTGTGGCCGTTTGCCGTTCCTCCGGCCTGGAATCCGGAATCTGATTCCAGGAAATGCGGAAGTTGAATTGCGCCGCATGTGCGGCGATGGCGCTACAGACTGGTTCGAAGATTTCACCTTGACCGATTCCCGGGATCATCAAGCCGATCTTTTTTATTCTTCCGCTATCTTCGTCAGGGTGACTTACAAAGGTGCCGACACCGCGTCGCCGGAAGATCATTCCGGAGTCCTGAAGTGAACGCAACGCATGCGCAACGGTGGCCCGCGCGGCGTTAAACTGTGTACAAAGTTTTACTTCTGTGGGCAGCAGCGAGCCGGGCGGATACTTGCCCGAGGCGATTCGTTTTTCGATCTCATTCCGTATTTCACGATGTTTTTCCATAGGAGTCTCCAAGTGATTTCGCCGCAGATTATAACAGGTCCTATTATAATGTCTAGACAAATCATGACAATAAAATCAAAAAAATAGACAATAGCTGTTGACGCTTGTTGGTTTGTTTGTAATAATCGCGCCATGAATTTTTCATCTTCAACGAGTAAGGTTACGCCGACGCTCATTCGCGCCTCGGTTGTCTCGGCGCTGGGCGGGCTGTTATTCGGGTTTGACACCGCTGTCATAGCTGGCGCGACCAAGTCGGTCCAAACGCTCATGGTTCTCTCGACCTGGCAGTTGGGGTTTGTCGTTTCGGCGGCGCTCATCGGAACCATTCTGGGAACAATGGTTTTCGCCAAGCCGGCCGAGATGTTTGGCTGTCGTCCGATTCTGAAACTGTTGGCCATGCTTTTCTTTATTTCAGCACTGGGTTCGGCACTGGCGTGGGACTTCTGGTCGCTGGTGATCTTCCGGCTTATCGGAGGGCTTGGTATCGGCGGGGCCTC
>CAIZQW010000052.1 GCA_903935195.1 uncultured bacterium | reverse complement strand
TCATGTTGAGCCGATCAAGCATATTTTCTTAGTGGAGGGTTGCAAAACTCTTCTTCCTCTCTAACCACGGGGAGGCCAAAAGCCTCCCCCTTCCTCCTTTTTCCCGGAAGACAATCCACTAAAACAGCCACCCCTTCCATTTTTCACCTAAGCTTGCTCGTGATCTGTGATCATGGTCAGAGGTGGTCCGGTTTCTTAGGACAGGAAACAGGTTTTTATAAGTGGGAAACTGCTCCGGGTTCATGCTCATGCCGCAGCCTGTTTCTGCGCTAGAGAGTCGGAGTAAACCATAGATGGAGTCTTCCTGTCAAAGTTTTGGTGCCATCTTTTTTCGTTGTAAAACTGAAAATAAGAGGCAAGCCCCTTTCTCACTTCCGTCATTGAACCGTAGGCCTTGATGTATATATCCTCATACTTGACACTTTTCCACAGTCGCTCGATAAAGACATTGTCCATCCAGCGGCCCTTGCCGTCCATGCTGATTGAAATATCTCTTGTCCGAAGGGTCTCTGTAAATACTTCCGCAGTAAACTGACTACCCTGGTCCGTATTGAAAATCCTGGGACAACCGTATTTTTCAATGGCCTCTTCCAAGGCTTCTACACAGAAAGAACTATCCAGCGTGTTGGACAGGCGCCAGGAGAGAACCCTGCGACTTGCCCAATCCATGATGGCGACCAAATAACAGAATCCCTTCGCCATGGGGATGTAGGTAATGTCTGCGGCCCATACGTGATTGGCCTCTGTGATCTCAATGCCCCGAAGGAGGTAGGGATACTTCAAATGGTCCGGATGAGCCATTGAAAGCCTTGGCTTGATATACAGAGCCTCAATACCCATCCGCAGCATCAGGCGGCGCACCCGGTCTCTGCCCACGTCATAACCCTTTGACCACAGTTCGTTACGAATCTTGCGACTCCCGTAGAATGGGTACAACAGGTGAATCTCATCGATCTGACGCATCAGATCCATATCTATCTTTTTCAGCGGCACCGGTTTGTAATAGACCCCGGATCGGCACAAATCCAGAAGCTTACATTGCCGCGTAACCGATACTTTGTCCTCTCTGCCTATCATCGCTTTGCGCTCGTATCGCCGATGCGAACGAGCGCGCCTGATAAAAAATCATTTTCCATCGATAGCTGACCGATCTTGGCGTGAAGATCTTTCACCGTCGGACCCTGATCAATCTTCCCTCCCTTGCTGAATATCTCCTCCGCATGGGCCAGTAGCTGCTTCTTCCACTCTGTAATCTGGTTGGGATGAACCTGGTAACGTTGCGCTAGCTCAACGAGCGTCTGCTCTCCCTTCAAGGCCTCCAATGCCACTTTCGCCTTGAACGCCGGCGCGTGATTCCTTCTCGGTCTTTTGCTCATATAATGCTCCTCCTTCATTCCATTATAGAGCAGCTTGCTCACTTATGTCACTGTCCAGTTTTTCCCGACCAGCTCTGTGCGAATCAGCTCGCTCTGACCAAAACCCTTGATCCTGGCAGGATTGACAATGCTGACAATATGGCCGGCCTCAT
>CAIZQW010000051.1 GCA_903935195.1 uncultured bacterium | reverse complement strand
TTCCAGTTTCAAGTTTCCAAGAGAGCCTCGGCTTCATCACGTCAATACCGAGCGGATCCTTCAGATACTCGCAGCGCAGGTCCTCGGGCCATGGCGGTGGCGGTTCCACCGGCTTGCCCAGGTAGAAGCGGATCAGCGCGGCGATGTTGCGGTCGTTGATGGTCATCGCGCTCGTGCCGTTGAAGTCTGCGACCGGACGCTTCAGGTATTCGGCCACAGGCAAGGGCAGGGAGTTGTCGTAGGGTGCGGCGAAGCCGTAAAAATCCCTCTTTTGGTTAGCTGGATCCGAGAAGACTTTGCGCGCATCGTGGTTTGACCAGCCGACCTGGTTCTGGATGAGGCGGACCGGCCTTCCGTTCAGTTTTTTCCGGGCAGCCTCCGTGGTCTCGACATCCGGACCTTCGTTCAGCAGCCAGTCAACCCCCTCGAGCTTCAGGTGGTTGATCCCGTTCGGCCAGAGGATGCAGTCGGGCTTCACCTTGCGGGCGGTATCGCGGATGCGCAGCCAGCAGCGCGTGATCGCGAGATCATTGAATTTCTCCAGGTCGGCGGGCATAATCTTATCCTCGCCCGGGAAGGGGACGCCCAGCAGCTCCTGATACATGGTCTTTTCGCAGTCGAGCCATTTGCCGCTGGTGTTCACCAGCCAGTCGAGCATGAAGCCGTCCATGCCGGTCCGCTTCAACGCATCTTCAACCGACACGCAGAGATAATCGATATACTCCTTGGTCAGAGGGATGTGCATCCAGGACGGCGTGCCGTAGCTTTGCTCCGGATGGAGCTTGCCCCAGAGGGTGTTGGCGCCGATGCAATAATAGCCCATGACCAGCATCTTCTCCTTGTGGCCCAGCTTGACCACCTCAGGCAGGAAGTCGTGCTTCAACCCCGGCTGCTCCGGGATGGGTCCGCCCTTGTACCAGGCATAGCCGTTCGCAGAGAGGACAAAGGTCTGGATGCAGGTCACGCCAGCATCCTTGTACCACTTCACATGGGCCGCGGGATCAGCGTCCGCCCAATGCCCAGGCTCCGGGAATACATGCTTCCCCTCCACCAGCCAGTTGAAATCAATGCAGTACGTGCGGAGCGGCTGTTTCAGCACCTCCACCTTCCAAGCCTCCGCCGGCGGTGTTGCAAACGGCTCTGCAGCCCCGGCGGTGAAGGCCGCAACCGACAGGAACGCCACGAGCCCCAGCCGCTTCAAACATCTGTTAAAATTATCAGTGAATAACATCTTTTATCGCTCCCTTCTCAAAATATCAGCTCCGTTAAAGGTCTGGGCATATCAGCCCCCGTTCAAAAATTGCTTCAGTCCGGTCATCACCATCTGCACGGAGATGGTGGTCAGGATCATGCCCATCAGCTTCTCCATGGCCAGCAGGCCCCGTTTGCCCAGCAGGCGCGAGAGGAAGTCGGAGAGCCCGCCCAGGATCACGGCGGTGATCACCCACGCTGTCACCACCACAGCCACCCAGAGCTCCAGTTTGCTCGGCTGCTGCAGCGAGAAGAGCAAGATTGTTGTCAGCGTGGACGGCCCCGCCACCAGGGGAATGGCCAGGGGCACGATGAAGGGTTCGCCCTCGGGACCTTCACCGAAATGCGTATGCTGCATGGGAAAGATCATCTGCAAGGCGATCACAAAGAGTACGATCCCGCCGGCCACGGAAAGCGCGGTCGGATCAATCGCCAGGAACGAGACGATGTACTTGCCGAAGAACAGGAAGAAGAGCATGATGCCCAGCGCGACCGCGAGTTCACGGACCAGCACCCAGCGCTTACGCTCCGGAGGCACCTCCTTGAGTGCCGTAAGGAACATGATGATGTTGCCGAGCGGGTCCATGACCAGCGTGAGCATAAAGACTGCGGCGATAAATGCTTTCAAATCCATAAAAACCCCTTTGCGTTAAAAAATATCATATTTTCAATCCATTGTCACGTGGCATAAAGTGGCCACAGGGGAGGAGGAGGTGGGTAGTTCTAAAGTGCTAAAGTTCTATAGTGCTAAAGTGCTAGCCGGCTTCGCTCCCAGCTTCGTGAAGTCAGAAGCGAGACCGCCGCCCGGGGGCGGAGCAGTGATCCGCCTTTACGAAAACTACGCATTTCAAGCGAACAGATCAGCAACAACGCCCCACTCCGCCCCGGAGTCATTACTGATGCGCTTGATTTTCTCCTCAAACAAACTCCACATCTGGTCATTGATCATCTCGTAGGAATGTCCCAGAAATAAAACACACCGCTTTTCTGCCGGGCTTGGACTTGCAACGAACACAACTGCCAGCTCGGCGTTGCCGATGGCGATAACATTACCCGAAGAACTCTTTGATGTTTCTTTCTCTACCTTGCCTATAACTTCAAAAGTTCGGAACCACAAAATCCACAAAAAACACAAAAATGAATTGTTTCTGGAGTGCGGTGACAATCCGGCAGAGGCCGGAGCGGCACCGCTTTTCTTGACTTCGCAAAAGCGGCGTCGCTCGGAATACC
>CAIZQW010000050.1 GCA_903935195.1 uncultured bacterium | reverse complement strand
ACTTCTGTTCATAATTTCTTTTTATTATAAATATATCAATCTTTCAAAAAAAAAGGGGCGGGGGGATTTGAATTCGACAAAGCTCGCGACAAAGAATTTTTTTCGTTATTTTCGCTTATTTCGGATGCTAAAACTTGAAGTTCTAGGTAAGCAGTTGTCGGCACATCAAGTTCTAAGGTCTGCCGTGACTTTACTCGTTAGCTGTGATGCCGTAGCCGGCTGTGATGGCGGCCGTAGCTGAAGTATATCACCACGCCGATGGCCATCCAGATAAAGAGCCGGAGCCACGTATCACCCGGCAGGAGCACGGTCTGGGCCAAGCAGATAAGGGCTCCAAGAATCGGCACCAGCGGCACCCAAGGCGTACGGTATGGCCGGGGCATGTCGGGACGGGTCTTACGCAGGACGATAATGCCGATGCAGATGACGGTAAAGGCTAACAACGTGCCAATGGAGACGAGTTCGCCGAGTAGATTTAAGGGCAGAAAACCCGCGAGGAGCGAGCACACAAAACCCGTAAGAAGGGTTGTGATGTAGGGCGTGCCATACGACGGATGAACTTTTGCAAAGATGGCAGGCAACAGGCCATCCCGCGCCATACTAAAGAAGATCCGGGGTTGCCCCATGAGCAGCACGAGGATGACCGAACTAAGCCCTGCAAGCACAGCGATCTCGACGGCCATGCGCAGCCATTTGAGGTTATCACCTGCTACTTTTTCCAACGCATAAACTACAGGCGCATCGACATGCAACTCTTTGTAACTCACCATGCCACAGAGCACAACTGAAACCGCGACGAACAAAACTGCGCAGATCGCAAGGGAGCCGATCATGCCCCAAAACATGTCTTTCTGCGGATTTTTGGTCTCCTGTGCAGCGGTTGAGACCGCATCAAAGCCGATGTAGGCAAAGAAGATAACCCCTGATCCCTTCAGAATGCCACTCCATCCAAATTTACCAGGCTCGCCTGTATTTTCCGGAATGAACGGCGTGAGATTGTTCCAATCGATGTACCCCCAGCCGAGGCCAATAATCAGAAGAATGATCGTGACCTTGATAGCGACCATCACATTGTTAAAACGGGCACTCTCCCGGATCCCAACGACGAGCAACGCCGTGATAACCCACACAAGCAGGATGGCAGGGATGTTCACAAAATGGGCCGTGGTGGTGATATGGCCATCCACATAGTCCAAGGGGGCTCGGCACCACTGTTCTGGAAGCACGATGCCAAAGAAGTCCTTTAAAAAGGGGGTGAAGTGTTTTGACCAACCGACTGCTACCGTCGAGGCCGCGAAGAGGTATTCCAAGATGAGATCCCAGCCAATGAGCCATGCCATAAACTCCCCCAGCGTGGCGTAGGTATAGGTGTAAGCACTGCCCGAGATCGGCAGCGAGGCTGAATACTCCGCGTAACAGAGACCCGCAAAAAGGCAACCGAAACCCGAAAGGATGTAGGAGAGCGCCACCGCAGGCCCCGCGAAATCCGCAGCGGCATGGCCCGTCAGCACAAAGATGCCGGTTCCGATGACCGCCCCGATACCCAAGGAAATGAGGCTCGTACGCGTCAGCACCCGTTTCAAGCCGTTGGTGGTGTCATTAGCCTCGGCATAGAGATGTGCAAGCGGTTTGGTGCGAAAAAGTCGTTTCATGTGGTTAAATGGTACTGGTGAGTCCATCATCTGATCAGCCTCACTACGCGCATCGCAACCTGCGACACCGACTGATCATTCAACAAGATGGTGGAGAGTATACTTGTTTTCTGCTTTGTTATTCAAGGCACAACTTCCTAAAATATCGACCATCTAAAATTAAATCCAAAACAAATAACTACAAAGTCTATTGACATAGTTGATATTAAATGTTAACCTTCGCCCTGTTCAGACCTTGAAAGGGTCTTAGAAGCGTGGAGGAGATCAAGGATGCAGAAGGTTTATACAGGGTTAATCGTGGCGGCAGGCTTGTCGATACGGCTCTTAGCAGGGGAACATTTCTCCCTGCTGAACGTGTCGTATGACCCGACCCGTGAACTGTATCGTGACATCAATCAATCCTTTGCCAAGAGCTATACCGCCCTGCACCCGCAGCAGACCCTCTCCTTCCGCCAGTCCCATGGGGGCTCGGGTAAACAGGCACGTGCCGTGATTGACGGACTGGATGCGGATGTCGTAACCCTCGCCCTGGCCTATGACATTCAGGCCATTGCCAAGGCAGGGTTGATCGCGACGAACTGGCAGCAGCGCCTCCCCTCCAACAGCTCCCCCTACACCTCGACCATCGTCTTTCTGGTCCGCAAAGGCAATCCCAAGAATATCCATACCTGGAACGACCTCATCCGTCCCGGCGTGGAGGTCATCACGCCCAACCCCAAAACTTCGGGCGGTGCGCGGTGGAACTATCTCGCTGCCTGGGTGGCTGCCCTTGATCAGGCCCTCGGCGGAGATTTCGAAGCGCTTCAGCGTCTGGAGGCGAAGAGCCAAGTGGCTGCCGCGCAGGCGCAGGCTAAGACCTATCTTCAAGAACTCTATCGTCATGTGCCGATTCTGGATTCCGGCGCACGAGCCTCCACGACAACCTTTGCACAGCGCAGGCTGGGCGATGTATTGCTGACCTGGGAGAACGAAGCCTTCCTTGCGCTTGAGAAATTGGGCAGCCAGGAACTCGAGATCATCACCCCGCCAGTCAGCATCCTTGCCGAACCGACTGTGGCGCTTGTGGATCGTGTCGTGGATCGCAACGGACAGCGCGCCGTGGCAGAGGCGTATCTGAACTACCTCTATTCCCCTGAGGCTCAGCGTCTCGCCACCCAACACTATTTCCGGCCGACCCTTCCTCAGTTTGCCGACCCTGCAGATCTCGCGCGATTCCCTGTCCTCAAGTTGTTGACCATCGAATCTATTTTTGGTGGCTGGGCAAAGGCCCACCGCGAACATTTTGCCGAGGGTGGCGTCTTTGATCAGATTACGGAAAAGGAATAATGGAATGATGGAATTTTGGAATAGTGTGAGAAAAATTCACTGGGAGAACAGGCATCTTGCCTGTTTATTAAGGCACAGGCAGGATGCCTGTGCTCCCAGTTTCGTCTCGCCCTCCAAAACATCATTCCAACATTCCACTATTCCACCATTCCAACTGCATTAATAAGCAAACAGCGTTTTAAACACTCATGGACTTTCACTTCAAAGAGAAGAGCATATTGCCGGGCTTCGGGTTGTCACTCGGGGTCACTGTCTTCTCCTTGTCACTCATCGTCCTGCTTCCGTTGAGCGCCTTGCTCCTGCGCAGCAGTCAGGCCGGGGTGAGCGGATTCATCGAGACGCTCTCGCAACCTCGCGTTCTCGCGGCCTTCAAGGTCACCTTCTCTTCAGCGCTTCAGGCGGCCCTGATCAACGTGGTTCTCGGCATCGTGGTCGCCTGGTTCCTAGTCCGCGGACGCTTCCCGCTGAAGCGTCTGGTGGATGCGCTGGTGGATCTTCCCTTTGCGATGCCCACAGCAGTCAGCGGGATCGCCCTGACCGCGCTATTCGCCCCGAATGCGCCCCTTGGCGGCTTTCTTGCGCAGCATGGATTCCCTGTAGCCTTCACACCGAGAGGCATCACCTTGGCGATGATCTTTGTCGGACTTCCCTTTGTGATCCGCAACGTGCAACCCGCCCTGGCGGATCTGAGCCGGGATCTTGAAGAGGCCGCGAACAGCCTCGGAGCAACACGCTTTCAGACCCTGACACGCGTCGTGCTGCCCCTGTTGCTGCCGTCCATCCTGAGTGGATTCACACTCGCCTTTTCACGGGCACTGGGCGAATACGGTTCAGTAGTCTTCATCGCCGGTAATCTGCCGTTCAAGACAGAGATCGTATCGCTTCTAATCATTACCAAGCTTGAGAGTTTTGATGTGACCGGGGCGACAGTTCTTGCCGTCTCGTTGCTCACGCTCTCCTTTGTCTCCCTCTTTTTGATTAACCTGTTACAGGCTCGTACCGCAAAGTATTTTGGAAATTAGAAGAAAGGAATGCTGGAATGGTGGAATATTGGAATAGTGGAAGAAGGGAGGGACGGCGGATCGCCGTCCTGGCGGTCGATCCGACCGCCCTCCCCAGACGAGAGCCACAGGCACGCAGGCGCGTGCCCCTCCCCGATCAATCCATTCCAGCATTCCACTATTCCATCATTCCAATGAAGTTATTACCATGAAAGCCGAACATTCCATAACGAGATCATCCTTCGTTGAGAATGCGATACTGACCATCGCGGCCTTGCTGATTGTGGGGACTCTGATCCTTCTGCCCCTATTGGTCATTCTCCATGCCGCCTTTCAAGAGGGGTTCAAGGTCTGGTTGGCCAGCGTGACTGATCCTGATGCGCTGTCGGCCATCTGGCTGACACTCGGCGTGACCGCGATTGTCGTGCCGCTCAACACCCTTTTCGGCATCGCAACGGCGTGGACCATCGCCAAGTTCAGGTTTAAAGGCCGTACGCTTTTGCTCTCACTGGTGGACCTTCCCTTTGCGGTCTCCCCTGTGATCGCAGGTTTGATCTTCGTACTGATCTTCGGCCGGCAAGGGTGGTTCGGCGAGGAGCTGATTGAACGCGGCATCAAAATCATCTTCGGTTTCCCCGGCATTGTCCTCGCAACCCTCTTTGTCACCTTCCCCTTTGTTGCGCGCGAACTGATTCCGCTGATGACCGAACAGGGTTCCGAGGAGGAACAGGCCGCCCTCAGCCTCGGCGCAACAGGCTGGCAAACCTTTTTCAAAATAACCCTGCCGAATATCAAGTGGGGCTTGCTCTACGGCATCATCCTCTGTAACGCACGCGCCATGGGTGAGTTCGGCGCGGTCTCCGTGGTCTCAGGTCACATCCGAGGCGAGACCACTACCCTGCCCCTCCACGTGGAAGTGCTCTACAACGAATATCATTTTACAGCCGCCTTTGCCTGCGCCTCGCTTATGGCGGGATTGGCATTGGTGACATTAGTGATCAAAACAATCGTGGAGATGAGGAGCAATGAGCAGTTCTAAAGTGCTAAAGTTCGAGAGTTCTAAAGTGGGCTTGCGTCCTTGGGTCCTGCTGTCCTTGAGTCCTAATTGTCTCACAATTTTAGAACTTTAGAACTCTCGAACTTTAGAACTTCCTCCAGCATTCCAACATTCCAGTATTCCATTGAGGTTTAACCATGAGCATAACCATACAAAACGTGAGCAAGACCTTCGGAACATTCAAGGCGCTTCAGAATATAAACCTGAAAGTTGCGTCGGGGAGTCTGACGGCGCTACTCGGCCCCTCCGGTTCGGGGAAGACAACGCTCCTGCGGATTGTCGCTGGGCTGGAGAGTGTTGACGAGGAGAGCGGCGGCGAGATCCATTTTGACGGGTCGGCTGTCACGGCAAATCCGGTCAATCAGCGCCAAGTCGGCTTTGTCTTCCAGCATTACGCACTCTTCCGGCACATGACGGTCTTTGAAAATATAGCATTTGGCCTCAAGGTCAAACCGCGCAAAGAACGGTTGTCCAAAGAAGAGATCAAAGATCGCGTCTTCGAGCTTCTCAAGCTGATCCAACTCGAACAGCTTGCTGATCGTTTTCCCTCGCAGCTCTCAGGCGGACAGCGCCAACGGGTCGCGCTGGCACGGGCACTTGCCGTTCAGCCCAAGGTCCTTTTACTCGATGAGCCCTTTGGTGCACTTGATGCCCAGGTGCGAACCGAATTGAGGCGCTGGTTGCGCCACTTACACGACACAATTCACGTGACCAGTCTCTTTGTCACCCATGACCAGGAGGAGGCACTGGAGGTGGCGGACAGCATCGTAGTCATGAACAAGGGAGAGATTGAACAGGTGGGTGCCCCCAACGAGGTTTTCCAGAATCCGGCCACTGAGTTTGTCATGAAGTTCTTAGGCGATGTAAATGTCTTTCACGGACGCATCCACGATGATCGGGGTGTCTTCACCGATGAGCATAAGGGGGGCGATGAGAACGTGCGACTGCTGGTGCGTCCGCATGACTTAGACATCCGGTTATCGCCGGGCGAGGGTGTCAGCTTGCCGGCGAAAGTGTATCGCGTCCTGATTATTGGTCCGCTGGTCAAGGTTGAACTGCTCAACAGCCAGAACCAGTTGATCCAGGTCCAGATATCCCATGAGACCTACCAGATGACACCCGTCAAGGCTGACCAGCAGGTCTACCTGGTCCCCAAGTCTTCCCGCGTCTACGGCGATGGCGCAGTTGACTACGCGATTTAACTTAGAAAGACAAGTGATCAGTCTAAAAACTCTAACGCAAAAACCGCTATAAGAGCGCAAATGTCTCGCCCGCCTCACCCGTGAATACACGGACGGCGGAGCGGACATTTGCGCGGAGCAATATCAAAACATCATCAGCAAAAAATCAAGTTTTTTGCTGAGTATTTAAGAGGTATTCTCAGGGCGGCTAACCATTCCGCCGTGCTGTATTCAGCGTGAGGCGGAATGGAACCCGTACGGGTCCGCCGGGCCCCTAGTTAGCCGCCCTCATTTTCGCGGCTTTTGCGATAAAACCCGAAGCTCGGGTCATGATGCTTTATATCGTCGGGAGCGTATAGGCTTCGCGATAGACGCGGCCCAACCAGGCGGGATCACCTGTACCGTTCGTGAAGGCGAACGCTGCAGGATCCCAGCACATGCGTTGCTTGTTGTAGTAAGCCTGGCTCATCAAGTGGCATGCGATAGCGGTATGCCCACCCACCAGCTCGCTGGTGATGGGCTTCCGTTGACGATCTTTGACGCAGTCTAGGAAGTTGCGGACATGGTTCTTGCTGACTTCCAACTTCACCTTGGCATCCTTCAGGAAGGTCTTCGTCGCCATCGCGCAAGCCCCTTCACAGGAGAGGGTCTTGTCCACTTTCCCATCAAGGAAACGGAGAACATCCTTGCCGTCCATGGTGAGATGAAATCTGCCGCGCGCAGCAAACACGGAGCCATTCTCGCCTGTGAAGGTGAGTCCGTTCCCCTTGTTGACATGCGTCAGCACCACACCGTTGGCATACTTCATCGAAACGCCATCGGTATTGTTCGGATTCGTAGACGGCAGAATCTCAATGGGTCCGCTGTTGTCCATATCCATACCCCAATGGGCAATGTCAATATGATGCGCACCCCAGTCCCCGATCATGCCGGTCGCGAACTCGCTATAATTCCGCCAGCTCGGAAAGCCCTTATGCACGCCGCGAGGCGAGAGTTCCGGATTATACGGGACCTTCGGTGCAGGACCGCACCACCTGTCCCAATCGAGTCCAGGCTCCATGGCCTCTTCCTTTAGATTATACGGAATAGCTGGAACGCCGATATTAATTTCGATGGTCTTGAGCTTGCCGAGTACATTGTTCCTGACCAATTCACACGCGACACGAAACTCCTGATTGGCCGAACGCTGCATAGAGCCAGTCTGCAAGACGCGGTTATACTTCTTAACGGCCTCCATGACCGCGATCGCCTCTTTCACATTGTGGGTCAATGGTTTCTCACAATAGACATCCTTGCCCGCCTTCAGGGCCTCGACGGTGATAATCGCATGCCAATGGTCGGGTGTCGCGACAATGACCGCATCGATCGACTTGTCCGCCAGCAGTTCACGATAATCTGCATAAGCCTTGACTTCCGGCCCACCATCCTTGTAGGCCTGCTTCAACCCCTCAAATGCGGCGGTACGGCGCGTGGTGTCCACATCACAGACCGCGACGACTTCAACGCCGTCATTTGAACGGAAGCCTTTCATCACGCCCCGCATCTGCGTACCCATGCCAACGCATCCCACGCGGATCTTTCCATTCGCCTTGGTTCCTTGTGCCCACACGCTTGACGGTAAAATCAGTGGCGCTCCTGCAAAAACGATCCCCTTTAACATTGTCCTGCGATTCAGATTCATATATCCCCCCTTTTTTTATCTTTTTAAAGTTACACTATTTCATAGCCTTTGACAACCCTCCGTTTTTCAAAGCGACCTCTCTTGTGTGCGCTATTGGAATATTGGAATGGTGGAATATTGGAAGAAGACCCTATCGGGACGGCGATCCGCCGTCCCTCCCCAGAGCCGGTATCCCGTCTCCCCCCCATCATTCCAACATTCCATTATTCCGGTCGTCCAGGTGCCCGTAGCTTACTTCCACGCAGACTTTCGGATGGCCCGCGGCGAGATCCCTTGGAGTTGCCGGACCATGCGAGAAAAGTGGAAGGGATTCTTGAAGCCGCAATGATAGGCGATCTCCGCGATCGTGAGACCCGTATCGACAAGAAGTTGCACCCCCTTCTCAACGCGCATCTTCCACAGATGGCGAGCGGGTGTAACACCAGTGACCTCCTTGAACTTATAGATGAAGGCTGTATTCGAATAGCCCGAGAGGCGCTTGGCCTCCTTCAAACAATCCTCCTCCGCCAGATGGCTTTCCATGTGCCGGAGGGCGCCTAGGATGACGGGGTCAGTCTTATTCTGGACATGGGTGGCGCCATGCAAAAACTCAGCGAACAGGGCGAGCGCCAGACGGTCTACCACCTGCTGTGACGCTTCCGATTCAGTCATACGAAGCAGGAAGGCCGCCGAGAGGAGCCGATGAAAGCACTCTGAGGCCACGACTTCCCGGGTTGAAACCGCCAGCAACGCTCGCTTCATGTCCGGGGGCATGGCTTTCGAGGAGATGCTGCACCAGAAATGACGGCTCTTCTCGGTGTTTGAAAATTCAAAACGTTCCTGATGGCGAGGCGTTAAAAGATAAACTTTGTCCAGTTGCAACGGAAAGGAGAGTTCATCAACCGTCGCCTGGCAGGAGCCGGACTGGAGCAATACCAGTTCAAAGTCGCGCTGGCTTCTGGGGCCGCAGTACCCTCCCGGATTATAACTCACGTGGCCAATCGTCGTCTCGACTGAGTGAACATGCCGCTGGTACCACTCTACCTTTGCACCATCATAAGCAATATCACGGGATTTTATGGAAGGTGTCTTCATTGGAATATTGGAATGATGGAATGTACTCGTACTTTCTTTTGCCAGAAACCATGACAGTTTTTTTAGTTTTACTCTTTTCGATGGCCAAAGCAAGCTGAAATACCGTTCATTTAAAAGAAAATTAACTGGGTATTGTCTTTGAAAACTGGGAGAACAGGCATCTTGCCTGTTCCGCGCTTGCACAGGCAAGATGCCTGTGCTCCCAGTACTTGACCGCCAAAGTCTCGCCAAATCATCATTCCACTATTCCATTATTCCACTATTCCGAATTTGAACTCCCAGATATGTTTTTAAAATCCGAGATATTGCCTTTTTCCGACTGACCTGCAATAATACTGCATGTTTAGTTGTAAAACTGGTATTCCAACATTCCAGTATTCCACTATTCCTGCATTCCATTCTTCCATTATTCCATTTCACCGACAGGAGTTCTTATGACACATCGAGAGCGTTTGCACATGACCCTGAACCATCGGCAGCCTGACCGCGTGGCTGTTGATTTCGGAAGCACAGCAGTAACCGGCATTCATGTCGCTGCGATCCATCGGCTCCGACAGGCGCTCATCAAAGACCCCTCCTATCGGGTCAAGGTGATCGAGCCCTATCAGATGCTCGGTGAAATTGATGCTGAACTGGCTCAGGTTCTCGGCATCGATGTCCAGGGACTGCTCACGCGCAAGAACCTCTTCGGTCTAGAAAACAAGGGATGGAAGCCCTTTACGCTCTTTGACGGCACCGAGGTTCTCGTGCCGGAGACCTTCAACACGACAACCGAACCCAACGGCGACCTCTTGATCTATCCTGAAGGTGACCTGACCGTGCCACCCAGCGGCCGCATGCCGAAGGGGTTTCACTTCTTTGACTCCATTATTCGCCAGCCGCCTGTGGATGACGATAACCTCAACCCCGCAGACAACACCGAGGAGTTCGGCCTCCTGGGCGAGGAGGATCTCCAGTTTTATCGCGAGCGCGCCAAGGCTCTACGTGCCAGCGACAAGGGCGTGATCATGACCATGCCGGGAACCGCCTTCGGCGATATCGCGCTCGTGCCCGGACCCTGGATGAAACATCCCAAAGGCATCCGGGATATCGAGGAATGGTATATCTCCACCGCGGTCCGCAAAGACTATGTTCATGCGATCTTCGAGAAGCAGTGCGAGTTCGGTCTGGCAAACCTCAAGACGCTGATTGATCTGCTCGGGGACACCGTGCAGGCGGTCTTCCTCACCGGCACAGATTTCGGAACGCAACGCGGACTCTTTATCAGTCCTGAAGCCTACCGCGAGATGTTCAAGCCTTATCACATTGCGATCAACAGCTTTATCCACAAACACTCGACGTGGAAAACCTTTATCCACTCCTGTGGCGCAGTCAGCGAACTGATCCCTGACTTTATCGAGGCTGGCTTCGACATCCTCAATCCCGTACAATGTTCCGCAGAAGGCATGGATGCCCGGATGCTGAAGAGCGAATTCGGTCAGGAAATCACCTTCTGGGGCGCTGCGGCAAACACGCAGCAGACCCTTGCATTCGGAACACCGGATGAGGTTTATCGCGAATGCTGCGAGCGGATTGAGATCTTTGGCGACGGCGGTGGTTTTGTCTTCGACGCCATCCACAATGTCCAAGCCAACACACCGACAGAGAATATGCTGGCCATGTTCAAGGCGATCCAAGCATAAGTTTTTTATCACAGAGGCACGGAGAACACAGAGAACAAAAGGAAAAGAGAGCATGAAGAGAGTAAACATCACAGCATTAACCCTCATTGCACTGGCGACCAGCCTGCACGCCACCGAAATTCATGTGGCAGTCACAGGCAAGGATTCGGATGCTGGCAGCGCGAGCGCACCCTTCCGCACGATCCAGCGCGCCTCTGATCTTGCACAACCTGGCGATGTCATCACCGTGCATGAGGGAACCTACCGCGAACGGATCAATCCGCCACGAGGTGGTGAATCCGAGGCGAAGCGCATCACCTATCAGGCCGCAACAGGCAAAAAGGTTGCGATCAAGGGTTCTGAAATTGTCACAGGCTGGGTGCGGGTGACGAACGACACGTGGCAGGCCACGGTACCGAACACCCTTTTCGGGAAATTCAACCCCTACAAAGACTTGATCCGGGGTGACTGGTTCACGCGAAAAAACCGTGACCATCACACAGGTGCGGTTTATCTGAATGGCGAGTGGCTGACCGAAGCGGCTAAACAGGAAGAGGTCATGAAACCCATCGACAAGACCCCTTTCTGGTTCGGAACGGTGGACCCCGAGAAGACAACACTCTTGGCCCAGTTCAAAAACGTGGACCCCAACAAGGAGCTGGTTGAGATCAATGTCCGCCAGACGGTCTTCTATCCAGATCAACCCGGCAGGAACTTTATCACGGTTCGCGGCTTCACGCTGTGCCATGCGGCCACGCCCTGGGCGCCCCCGACCGCGGAACAGATCGGCCTGATCGGCACCCACTGGAGCAAGGGTTGGGTCATCGAAAACAACATCGTCAGCCACTCGGTCTGTTCCGGTATTGCCCTGGGCAAGCATGGGGACAAGTTTGATAACACCTCCGCCAACTCAGCAGAAGGTTATGTGAAGACCATCGAGCGGGCACATGCCTTTTCAATCCCTTGGACCAAAGAGCACATCGGCAGCCATGTCGTGCGAAACAATGAGGTCTCCCATTGCGAACAGGCCGGTATCGTCGGTAGCCTAGGCTGCGCCTTTAGCACCGTCACCGACAACAATGTCCATCACATTCATGTTCGCCAACTCTTCGGGGGCGCAGAGATGGGCGCCCTCAAGTTCCATGGCGCGATCGACACCGTGATCAGCCGGAATAAATTCTCGCACTCCATTCGTGGCGTCTGGCTGGACTGGATGGCACAAGGGACACGCATCTCGCGGAACCTCTTCTTCGAGAACACGCTCGAGGATGTCTTTGCCGAGGTCAATCATGGCCCCTTCCTCTTTGACAACAATCTATTTCTCTCCAAGGTCAATGTGTCCGACTGGTCGCAAGGTAGCGCCTACGCGCATAATCTGTTTGCGGGACAACTGCTCAGCCGACCGGAACTGAGCCGGGAGACACCCTATCATCCAGCACACAGCACCATTGTCTCAGGACTGCAAAACATCAAGGGTGGCGACAACCGCTTCTATAACAATCTCTTTGTGGGCAATGGGACAGAGCAGCAAGCCGCGCCCAGCTCAACAGAGGCACCTGCCAAGAAAGGCAAATCCAAAGGTTTTGGACTTTATGTTTACAACGAGCGTCCGTTCCCCTCGTTTGTAGGAGGCAACGTCTATCTCCATAAGGCGGCACCCTATCAGCAGGAAAAAGACGCAGTCTGCACACCTGAAAAGGGTAGCCCAGTCACGGTTATAGAAGAGGGCAAGGAGGTCTATCTGCAGACTGAGTCCCTGAAAGGGGTTCGCAACCCTGCAGCCCAACTCGTCACCACCGAACGCCTGGGCCATGCCAAGATCCCGCAACTGCCCTATGTGAATGCTGACGGGTCCCCTATCACCGTTGACATGGATTATTTCGGAAATGCGCGGGCTGCGTCGCCACTGAGT
>CAIZQW010000049.1 GCA_903935195.1 uncultured bacterium | reverse complement strand
GCAGAGAGTTGCTCCAGCAGCAGACGATCCCTCAAACAGTTTTCACATTGAAAACCATTCGCTGTCCCCGGTCGTAACCAAATAATTTTCATACCCACCTTACTTATAAAAGTCTTTCAACTAATTAAACGAATTAAGCTAATTGGAATTCGTTCAATTCGTTTAATTCGTTGATAAAAAAGTTGCTCATTCGTTTAGCTCACCACCATGATATCAAATTCCGCTTTATAGTCCACCCCTGGTAGATCCGAGGTGACCAACAGTCGCCAATAGTAGCTATCGCTTCCGCGCTCCTCGGTGACATGGCCGCCTCTCAATTCAAAACGAAAGTTCACCTGCGTCAATTGCTCGCCGGCAGGTGAGCCGCCGCTCATCATCTCCTCGGACCAGACACTGTCACGACGCGTATTCCGATGCTTTCCGGAACCTGTCGTGTACAAATGAGTGCAGGTGAGTACCCCCTTGAAATCGCCCTGGACGATCCTGGGAATCAACACCGTCGCATTGATGCGATCTCTGAGCCGGATTATTGACGGGGAGATCATCAGTTCGCTCACACCAAACTTCGCGAAACGTAACCAGTTAAAGAGGCCATAACCGATCAGCACGAGTCCAGGAATGAGCGCGAGTGCAAGATACCATATCGAGGCGATGTTCCCTCCTGTCAGGACCAGAGCCTTCCAGTTCACCCAGAGTGCAGCAGCAAAAACGATAACCCCGCTCAAGAGCAGCGCACGATGAACCCCTGAATGGCGCATCCGCACCTTGCCGTTGATCGGACGTTTTCCGCTTGCCGAGAACACGACTCCGGACATAATCCCTATCGCCGCCCCGCCGAAAAACACGACAAAGAGCAAATTGAAACCTATCATCTCAGGACGCAACTCCCGAATCAGAACAGCCTCATCAGGATTCTCGGGATTCACCCAGCAGGGAAGCGTCTTCTTGCTAAGCCGTGCACTCTCTAGCTGATGAAAGATCCGCTGATGAAAATTACCCATATTATCATTTCCGTCTGAATAAAACGTAACTTGGAATGAATGATATTTTTTGGAGTTGACCGTATAGGCGAACTGTCCCTTCACGCAATAGGTTCGGCTCCCCTTGCTACCGCGATAACTTGACAGGACGCACGACTTAACCTCGGCTGGCGTCTCCGTCCACGACTGCGCGGCCTCGACCTTCTTGATCGTCTTGACGGCCTCGCTCCCCATCCAGATGCCGAACCCTAAAAAGGGAGTCATAAACAGAAATAGAAAAATAGTACTTTTATTCATCGCTCTCCTTTCACTGTTTCATAACAGACACACATGTCAAAAACGAAGCCTCGCTTTTGAATGTTTCCGAAGCCTGCTACGGCCAGTACCCTCTCCAGCTCTTCAGCGGAGGGCATCGCTTGCATGGAGCGCATCAGATACCGATAGGCATCGGGTTGTCCCGAGAGCCAGCCGACAAGAGGTGCCACACTCCACTGATACGCTTTAAACAGGGCCTTTTTCAAGGACGTGCCTGGTTGGGTTGCTTCCAACACAATGAGTCGTCCTCCGGGCTTCAAGACCCGGGACATCTCGGACAACGCCTTCGGAATATCACTGAAGTTACGTAAACCGAACCCGACCGTCACCGCATCAAAACGTCCGTCAGCAAAGGGCAGGGCCAGCACATCGCCCTGCTGGAAGGTCGCGGCGTAGCCGCGTGTCCGGGCCAGCCGCAACATCTCCTCGGAGAAATCCAAGCCCACGACCTTACTGGTCGGACTCGCCTCCAGGATCGCACGGACAAAATCGCCTGTCCCGCACGCGACATCCAATACCTCGCCTGGCGGGTTCTGATGAAATGATGCAACAGCGGCCCGTCGCCAGCCCTTCGCGAGTCCCAGGGAGAGCAGATCATTGCCCCGGTCATACACAGGCGCGAGGGTATTGAAGATACGCTGCAGTTGAAGCGCCTTAGCCTCGGAAGAGGCGGGATCTGGCTTTATGGAGTCGAGTTTCATGGCTGGAGCATGTTAATTAAATGTGTAGTTCCTCATCCGGCAGCTGCCGGACACAGAGGGCACAGAGAACT
>CAIZQW010000048.1 GCA_903935195.1 uncultured bacterium | reverse complement strand
TGGCGCAGGAGTTGAACAGTGGACTGTGTTCGAAACATCCTACGAGAGCGCGAAGGCGTACTCGAACGCCTTCACGGAGGTGGAGGTCGATGTCGTCTTCCAGCAGGGCGATAAGCTGTGGAAGGTTCCGGCCTTCTGGGCCGGCGACAAGAAGTGGACGGTTCGTTTTGCTCCTCCTTTGCAGGGGAAATTTGCCTATCGAGTTGAATGCAGTGACAAGGCGAATACCGGCCTCAATGGGAAAGAGCAGACGCTTTCAGTTAAAGCCTACAAGGGCGACAACCCTCTGCTGAAACACGGCTTTCTCCGGGTCAGCGCTGATAAGCGCCATTTCGAGCACGCCGACGGCACGCCGTTCTTCTGGCTGGGCGATACGTGGTGGAAAGGGCTTTGCGGACGGATCACCTGGGAAGGCTTTCAGCAGCTTACGGCGGACAGAAAGGCCAAGGGATTCAATGTGGTGCAGATCATCGGCGGCGGTCCCTTCCCGGACGAACCGTTGTTTGATGAGCGCTGGAAGAATGAAGGAGGGATGCCGTACGAAAAGGACTTTGAGCACCTCAATCCGGCTTATTTCGACTATGCCGACCGCAAGATCAAGCATCTCGTGGAGAATGGAATGGTTCCCGCCATGGTGGGCGCCTGGGGTTGGCACACGCAAACGATTTCCAACGAGACGATCGATGGAGGGAAGGGGAAATGGTTTAACCGTCACTGGCGCTATCTGATCGCGCGCTACGGGGCATACCCCGTCATTTGGATCGTCGCGGGCGAGATGCGGCATCCCTATCTGAATGATGTGGCGAAGTATCTCCGCGAGAACGATCCTTACAAGCACCTGACCGCGATGCATCCACCCGGCGTGCCGGAGATGCAGTCGGGGCGGAAGGTTGTGAAGGATGAGGCGTTGGTGGATTTTGATTTCCTCCAGACCGCGCACAACGAGTGGTCCTCCGCTCCGATCACCGTGTCGCAAGTCACCATGTCCTACTCCAAGACGCCGGCCATGCCGGTGATCAACAGCGAGGTGACCTACGAATGGCACAAAAACCAGAGCCGGCATGATCTTCAGCGGTTCATGTTCTGGACCTGCATGCTCAACGGCGCCGCAGGCCACACCTACGGCGCGGGCGGGATCTGGCAGATGAACACCGAGGCTGTGCATGGCAGTACGGCCTACGAGAAGATCCCCTGGCATGTGGCCATGCACTACCCGGGATCAGCCCAGCTTGGCTTGGGCAAGAAATTACTGGAGGAGTATCCGTGGTGGCGCTTCGAGCCGCACCCGGAGTGGGTTGAACCACACAGCACGACTCTGTTAGAACCGCATGCCGAGTGGTATGACAATCATAAGAAGTGGGCGGAGCTGAAAGGACGTTGGGATTTGCCATACGCGGCGGGGGTTCCCGGCGAAGTGCGCTTTATTTACATTCCCGGCAACAACGACTACCAGTTGAAGGCACCCCTTGTTAAGGGGCTTGAACCGGATGTGCGGTATCGCGCATTCCTGTTCGATCCGACCTGGGGCAAGCGCATTGACTTGGGAGTGGTGAAGCGGATTGCCGGTAGTAATGATTATCAACCCCCGCAATTGCCTTCACCCCAGGACTGGGTGCTGGTGCTGGAACGAGTGAAATAACGTGGAGAAACAAATGCTAATGAGAAATAAATTGTCTGTCGTGTCGGGATTGTGCATGCTGATGCAGGCTGTGTCTTATGGAGCCGAGGTTGCTCAGTGGGAGCTGTTCGAAACCTCCTACGAGAGCGCGAAAGCGTACTCGAATGCGTTCACGGAGGTGGAGGTCGATGTCGTCTTTAAGCAGGGCGACAAACACTGGAAGGTTCCCGCCTTCTGGGCCGGTGCCAACAAGTGGACCGTTAGGTTCGCGCCGCCTGTGCAAGGGAATTACACCTACCGGATTGAATGCACTGACAAGGCCAACTCCGGTCTCAATGGGAAGGAACAGACGCTTTCAGTCGCGGCCTACAAGGGCGACAACCCGCTGCTGAAGCATGGGTTTGTGAAGGTGAGCCCGGGCAAGACTTATTTCGAACATGCCGACGGCACGCCGTTCTTCTGGCTGGCCGACACCTGGTGGAAGAATCTCTGCAAGCGCATGACCTGGGAGGGTTTTCAGGAACTCACCGCCGACCGCAAGGCCAAGGGTTTTTCCGTGGTGCAGATTTGCGGCGGACCCTATCCCGACGAAAACTTCTTCGCGCCAAGCCTGGAGAATGAGGGCGGACAGCCGTATCTGGCGCAGGACATGAGCGTGGTCAATCCGAAGTATTTTGATTATGCGGATCGGCGGTTGAAGCATCTGGCGGACGCTGGCATTGTTCCGGCGATTGTCGGAGCCTGGGGCCGTGGCGACTGCAACAGCATGGATAAATTCGGGGCTGAAAAGATCAAGCGGCACTGGCGCTATCTGGTTGCACGCTACGGCGCCTATCCGGTGATCTGGATTTTAGCGGGCGAAATTCCGGAAGAGACAAAAGCGGGTAAGGGTCCCTGGGCAGAAGTGGCGACCTATCTCCGGAGCATCGATCCCTACCATCACCCGCTCACCTGCCACACGGGCCATGGACGTAAGCTTGCCAATGACGACATCCCGGTGATCGACTTCGACATGGTCGGCGGGAACCACGACGAGCGGGTTGCCGTGGCGCCGCAAACCGTGGCGATTGTTTCCTCGGCCTACGCGACCAAGCCGCCGATGCCTGTGTTGGTCGGCGAGACCTGCTATGAAGGGCACATGCAGCAGGGGTTCGGGGATGTCCAGCGCCGCATGTTCTGGCAGAGCGTCCTGAGCGGTGCGGCCGGCCACACCTACGGCTCGGCCGGGATCTGGCATGCCGGTGTGGAGGGTGATCACGGGAACTGGGGCGCATGGGCTCGTCAGCCCTACGACTATACGACCTGGAAGGAAGGGATGAACTATCCCGGCGCCACCCAACTCGGACTGGCCAGGAAACTGCTGGAGAAATATCCGTGGCAGAAATTCGAACCGCACCCAGAGTGGGCACCGGGCTGCACTGCCGCCGGCATTCCCGGCGAAGTCTGCTTTGTTTACTTGCCGCGGCGCAACATCTACACCTGGGACGGTCCGGAAGTGAAGGGTCTTGATCCGGCTGTCGACTGGCATGTTTACTATTTCGATCCAGCAACTGGAAGGAAGTTCGACCAGGGCGTGATCAAAGCCACGGCCCAAGCAGGCGACAAGGATGCGAAGCCGATGAGCTTCAAGAAGAATGTTCCCTCCCCTCAGGACTGGGTGCTGGTGTTGGAATGTATAGTCTCAAGGCAGGCGCCATAAGAAAAGAGGGGCTGTCAAAAAGATAGTCCTAGGGCGGCAAGAATGAACATCAGTGCCTCTTGTGGGCGGTATCCACACTAGTCGCTGCGTGAAAAATATACCAAAACGATTGACAAAACCCCTTATATTGTGCATATTATGCTTTGAATAACCCCTTATAAGGAGCATTATGAACCGGTTAGCATTTGCCCATCTGATGGAATGGAAGCAACGGCAGAAGCGGAAACCGCTCGTGTTGCGTGGTGCGCGCCAGGTCGGAAAATCGTACCTGGTCGAGGCGTTCGCAAAGCGCGAATTCGCAACCAGCCTGACCGTCAATGCGGATCGAGATCGCGCGTTTCTCAAGGGTATCATTCAGGAACCGCCAGCCCGGATGGTGCAGTTGCTGGAACTGGAGTACGGTCAACGGATCATCCCCGGAAAGACGCTGCTCTTCTTCGACGAGATCCAGGCAGTACCGGAATTTTTGGCGCGGCTCAGGTACTTCTATGAGGAACTGCCCGATCTCCATGTCATTGCCGCAGGTTCGCTGTTGGATTTTGTCCTCGAGAAACATTCATTCTCCATGCCTGTCGGACGCATTGAGTATTTGCATTTAGGCCCCATGACGTTTGGCGAGTTCCTCGACGCGACTGGAAACGAACGCTGGTCTGCGTTTCTGAGCGCTTTTAGCAGCCAGGATCCGATGCCGGACACGGCACACCAGACACTCCTGCGGCTCTTCCGCACCTTTCTGGCGCTCGGTGGAATGCCTGAGGCGGTCGAGACGTATGCCCGTACGCTTTCGCTGCTGGAGGCTGATCGCGTCAAGGCTTCAATCCTCGGTACGCTCCGTGATGATTTCGCCAAGTACGGACAGAGAGTCAACCATGATCGTCTCCTCAAGATGTTTGGTCGCTTGCCTGGCATGGTCGGACAGCGCTTCAAGTTTGCGAACGTCTCGCGAGAGGATTCCGCACGGGAACTTGGCCGTAGTTTGCATCTGCTGGAACTCGCCCGACTCGTTTACAGGGTCAGACAGTCTTCCTGTTCTGGCCTGCCGGTCGGGGCGGGTGCCAAGGAGGAGGCGTTCAAAGTACTATTCCTCGACTGCGGTCTCCTGCTTCACGCCTGTGGGCTGAGGGCGGCCGACGTGGAGCGTGAACCCGATCTGATGCTGGTGAATGGCGGAGCTGTAGTCGAACAGGTTGTGGGGCAGCATCTGCTTTACGCCCGTCCAGCCTGGGAGGAGCCGGAACTCTTCTACTGGGCGCGCGAAAAGCCGACATCCGCAGCCGAGGTGGACTATGTGATCGTCCGTGGCGGCCGTATCGTGCCCGTGGAGGTCAAAGCGGGGAAGACAGGACGGCTACGCTCGCTGTGGCAGTTCGTGGCCGAGAAGGATGCGCAGCTGGCCCTACGTTTCAACACCGATAAACCTTCCTTGCTGGAGATCTCAGACACGATGCATGACGGAGCCCGCATCTCATATCGCCTGCTCTCCCTGCCGTTGTATCTGGTTGACCACGCAAATCGGTTGCTCGGCGAAATAGTGAGTTAGCTGAACCCTACCTCTGCGGCTCGACGAGCCACCTCGCCGTCCAAGCGGTCGATCCGACCGCCCTCCCCAAACGGGAACGGCGCAGGTCTTCCTGGGCGCCGTAGCTTTAGCGGAGGTGCCTGCGCCACAGGCACGCTGGCGCGTGGCCCTCCCGGAGCCTGTATTCCCCAACATTCCACCGTTCCAGTATTCCAACATTCCAGTGAATTTACAGGCAAGCCCGCCGCCCGGGGCGGGGGCAGTAGCAGTCAGCAGTAGCAGTGGGCAGTGAGGCCCCGGGAATAAACGAGAGAGTAACTTTTATCAACGAATTAAACGAATGGAACGAATTGGAATTAGCTTAATTCGTTTAATTAGTTGAAAAACTTGAAGTTAGAGACAAGCCCACCGCCCGCTCCGGCAGCTGCCGGACGGGAATAAACGAGAGAGTAACTTTTATCAACGAATTAAACGAATGGAACGAATTGGAATTAGCTTAATTCGTTTAATTAGTTGAAAAACTTGAAGTTAGAGACAAGCCC
>CAIZQW010000047.1 GCA_903935195.1 uncultured bacterium | reverse complement strand
GCGGTTTTTGCGGTAGAGTCTCATCCCGCCCCAGCCGCGTATTCAGACGCAAACTCCGGCCCGTTTCTGCAAGGCGACAGATGCGTACCGGCCGGATCACCCAAGAGAAGAAAACCCAAGAAGAAGTTAAATAATGAGAGAAGGGAAAAGGCATCTTAACAATTCCGCCGTAAAGCTCGCCTTCTGCAAGCAATTTGGAGGTGCTTTTAATTTTGTTTGTCAACACTGAGACGATTTTATACAATGGTGACAATTTGACTCTATTGATGGAGGTGTTTTTTATGCCATCTGGATTTTTTGACCGTCTATATGCCCGTATTGATAAACTTGATCCGGAGAGTTTGCAAGCACAGATGTTGCGACTCTCTCAGGAACGTATCTTTCTTGAGGCGATTTCACAGACCATTCAGGAGGGGGTCCTCGTTATTGATAATGAAGGGCGCCTGCTCTATGCGAATCATGCCGCGGAGAAGATGACGGGGCTGGAGTATGCGCGAACCAAGGGCAGGTCTGTCCTGCGGCTGTTGCGTGACTGGGACTGGGAGCACTTGCTGGAGGTTCATACGGAGGGCGTGGAGGCGCAGGCTGAGTGGATGCGGATGGTGACGCGCGAGATCGAAATCAATTATCCAGCGCATCGGTTCATTCACTTCTATGCCATGCCCTTCAACGGACCGGATGCCAATGTTAAGAGCGTCCTGATTATTTTGCGCGATGTCTCGAACGAGCGGAAACAGGAGGCCTCGGTGATTGAGTCGGAGCGTATCAACGCGATCAAGAACCTGGCTGCCGGACTGGCTCATGAGATCGGTAATCCGCTCAATGCCCTTAACATCCACCTGCAGTTGCTCTCGCGGGAGCTGATGGAAGTCAAGGATGAGACGGTGCGCAAGGCGCTTCAAGAGCTCACGGACGTCGCACGCGCAGAAATTGCACGACTGGATGCCATCAATACCCAGTTTCTTGGCGCGATACGTCCGTCAAAGCCCATGTTATCGCCTGAGCAACCGACGGAGGTACTTGAGGAGACCCTGAAGATTCTCAAGCCGGAGTTCAAGAACAGGGCCATTCAGGTCTCTGTGGATATCCCCGAGTCGGTTCCCGCTGTACGCCTGGACCGACAGCAGATCAAGCAGGTTTTCTTCAATCTGGTCAAAAATGCACTGGAGGCAATGCCCGACGGAGGGTCACTGAAAATTGTCTTTGGCGTTGGGGATGCTTTTGTGGAGATCTCTTTTATGGACTCCGGAGTGGGCATTCCACAGGAGGAGCTGAGCAGCATTTTTGAGCCCTATCACACGACAAAGAAAAAAGGCAGCGGTTTGGGACTGATGATTGTCCAGCGCATTGTCGAAGATCATGGTGGCGAAATTGAGGTTGCCAGCAAGTTGGGGCAGGGGGCCTGTTTCAAGATTCGCCTTCCCCGTAACGAACGTCGTGTTCGTATGCTTAAAGAATCGCAGGAGTAAATGATGAGTACAAAACCAATCATTCTTATTGTTGATGATGACCGCAACACGCGCGAAGGATTGCAACGTGCGTTGCAGCGGCATTATGAGGTCCGGACGGCGGAGGGCGCTGAGACTGCTCTGGCACTCTTGTCGCAGGAGCCGGATGTGGCGCTCATGCTCTCTGACTTACGGATGCCGGGTGTAGACGGACTCGGTTTGCTGAAGAAGGTCAAGAAGCTCTATCCGGAACTGCTCTGTGTCCTGCTCACGGCGTATGGCTCTGTGGAGATGGCCGTTGATGCAATGCGCCAAGGGGCGTATGACTTTTTGATGAAGCCTGTGGATCTTGACCACCTGGATATGCTGGTCTCGCGCGCACTCAAGACGCGAGACTTGGAACGCAAGGTCGAGACACTCGAAACTCAGCTCAACGAGCGGTTTGGCTTGGAGCAGATCATCGGTGAGTCGCCTGTGATGATGAAGCTCTTTGATGTCATTCGACACACGGCTCCCACACAGGCCTCTGTCTTGATTCAGGGTCCGAGCGGAACAGGCAAGGAGCTGGTCGCTCAGGCGATCCATCGGTTGAGTGGACGCAAAGGCGCCTTTGTTGCTGTCCATTGCGCGGCACTCTCTGAGACGCTTCTGGAGAGCGAGCTGTTCGGCCATGAAAAGGGCGCCTTCACGGGCGCAACCTTACAGCGCAAAGGACGATTTGAGCTGGCAGATGGTGGCACACTCTTCTTGGATGAGATCTCCGAGATCGAGCCGGCGATGCAGGTGAAGTTGCTTCGTGTGCTGGAGGAGCGAACCTTCGAGCGCGTGGGGGGCGAAGAGAGCATCAGTGTTGACATCCGCATCATCGCCGCGACCAATCGGGATCTGTCTGAATACGTCAAGCAAGGTAAGTTCAGGGAGGATCTCTTCT
>CAIZQW010000046.1 GCA_903935195.1 uncultured bacterium | reverse complement strand
TTTGACCTTCGCATTGGCCAGCGGGAGTCCGGAATAGGTCGTGGCACGACCCTTCAGCGTGACATCCTCATTCAACTTAAACTCCTCGGTGATGGGGTCGAAGGTCACTTCGAACTTCGGACGTTTGTACTCCTCCACCTGGAAACCAACACTGCCCTGGTCCATGTCCAACGACATGCGGCCCGTACCCTTATCCTTCGGAATTACAAAGGATCCGCTAAAGGAACCGAAGTCATTGGCCTTCTCCTTGCGCGAGGCTATATCCTGTCCATTGGGGTCCCTGAAGCGGATCGTATAGTTCGCCTGTGGGCGGACCTCATACTTGCCCGTAGCCTGGTTGATCACATAGTAAATACCCTTATAATGAACTGTCTGTCCAGGACGATAGATCGAGCGGTCGGTCAACAGCATCACGCGACTGTCCTCCCGCGGAGGGGGCTCGCGGTCATGTCCCCAGCACCAGCCCAGCAAGTCAACAAAAGTATCCTCTCCAGAGGTAATGGTCAATGTAACCTCTCCATTCGGGAGCGGACTCAACCGAACGCGCCCAAGTTCATCTGTCGTAAAATCCTTATACTCCACAGCCTTCTTTTGATTATTTTTGATCTTTGCCTTGATCTTGGCATTGGCCACGGGAAGTCCGCTCTCATTGTTGCAGACACGCAACTCATAAGTCCCGCGCGGATTGTTCCGTTCCACGGATAAATTACTGACCTGGAGCGACGATACATAGTGGACGGTATCCTTGACAGATGCGACAAGGGTATACGTCCCTTGGGGAATAGCCTCCATGATATCGTGTTTTTTGATAACCTCCTCGTAGTTCTCGGAGGTGATGTCCACGGTCCACTCCTTCGCGAGAGGCCGCGAGAGGATCTTCTCCATATCCCATTGATTCCGCTGTTCTTCATCTTCGATATTCAACGTATAGAGACGGAAGCGGATCGCTGTCACGTTGCGGCAAGTGATCTCGAGCTGACCGTACGGACGGACCTCAGGCTTAGTAAAGGCCCAGACATTGGGGGTCTGAATCGTCATCGAGGGCTGCAGCACGTGGCCGATGACCGCGTCGCATTCGTGCGCGCCAACGGACGCAGGGAAGAGCTTCTTACCCTCTTCCGCACGCTCTTTCGCCTCGACATACTTCTTTTGTTCAAACAGTCTTTGCGCCTGAACGGCAATGGCCCGCGTCGAGACTTCATTGTCGTTCCAGCGTGCAACAAACTCCTTTAAGGCGAGATCATACGACTCGTCCGTATCGACACCAACGGCATTTAAGAGACGCTTGGCCAAGAGGAGACGATTGAAATCCGCATCAGCAAACGCAACAGTCCATCCAGCTTCCTGATTCACCCGCATGCGTTGAGCTGTGATGAAGAGCGCCTTCTTGATGCCAGCATCCTTGAGCGAAAACTGCTTCTCCGCCCATTTCATAAAAACAACCGGCTGGGCAAAGAGCGGCAGATCGGTGGTCACGATAAAGTCGGGATCGTCCTGCAGGAGCCCCTGCTCCGCCATGCTGTAGAAGTCAATGGCGCGATACGCCAGCAGATCATAGATCGTGGGGCGATATGCATCCGGGATTGAGCCCGGGACAAAACAACGGCTGAAATCCGCGATGGGATAGGCGAAATAACGTTGGGGTGTTTTCAGGACACGATCAAAGCGGTCCCCCACTTCCTTCACAATGCGCGGAAGACTCCATTTACCAATGTCATTCCCCTCCTCGCTGCCCGCAATTTTTGTGCGCTGGGCAAACATCCAGCGGTTCTCACAGAAATACTTAACGTACCACTCTGCAATTAAGGCATCCAGGAAGGGCTGCAATTTGGGGGATGCGGCCTTGCGAAGCTCCTCCAGTCTCAAGAGCGCACCATACGCCTGAGAACCCTCCTCAATGCGTCCCTGCAGGATCGCCTTTCGAGCGGTTGCATAGAGTGCGTCATCCCACTTTTCAGTCTGGACCGCATTGGTCGTGATCTGTTCCAGGATTGAAATGGCGGTCTTGGGCTGATCCTTGTTGTCCGCCTCATCAACGGCCTTCCATTGCGAAGCGAGGTCCTGCGCAAAACAGGATGCGAATGCTGTACAAATAATGGACAGCGCGATGCGATATGCTCTCATGTTCATTTCTCCTTATCTAAAACTTCAGTGTGTAACCACAAAATCCACAAAAATCACAAAATGCTGTGTATCTTCTGGAGTGCGGTGACAATCCGGCAGTAGCCGGAGCGGCACCGCTTTGCTTGGTTTCGTAAAAGCGGCGTCGCTCGGAATACCGTTTGCCGCCGCACTCCAAATCAATCTCACCCTCTGCGCCTCCGCGCCTCAGCGGGAAAAACACTTCTTTCCTGTCCTCCCGACAGAGGCATCTTCCACTATTCCATTCTTCCACACTTACTTCGACAGCGCGTTTGCCGTGGTAACAAGCTCCAGCAACTCCTTGACACGGGTGTCGAGGGTCATCTCAAGTGCCGCAGGACGCAGATAATCAGCAACCGACTCAAAACTTCCACCCTGGGCATTCGGGCTATTGCGCAGGAGTTCTGCAAACTCCGCGGCTGAAGCTGCCACTTTAAACGAGGGCGTCGCCTTATGCGCGGGCTTCAACACGGTCGATGCGAGCAACGGGGCTGAAATCTCTTCGACCTTGCCGTTGTCTGTGCGTTGATAGCGGACGCGAACCGTACCGATATTCGATTCTGCAGTGACATTCGGCATCAGTTCCAGTTCGTAGAGCGCTGTCACGGACTGACCGGACCCGACTTCGCCGGCGTCCACCGTATCATCACGGAACTGTTCTTTTTTCAACTTGCGATTCTCATAGCCCATCTGTCGATAGCGGCGTACGGTCTTGGGATTCCACTCGACCTGGATCTTCGCATCCTTCGCGATGGTGTTGAGCGTCGCGGCAAGGTCGTCCACAAAGGCGGTCTTGACTGCCTCTGCAGAGTCCAGGAAGCGATAGACGCCATCGCCCTTGTTGGCCAGATCTTCAAGCATCTTGTCATTGTACGTTCCAGCACCGACACCGAAGACGGAACAGGTGATACCCTGCTTGCGGTTCACTGCGACCTTGTCCAGAATCTCCTGCGCGCTGTCCGCGCCGAGATTGGCCACGCCGTCCGAGATGAGGATGACGCGATTCTCAGCACCCGGAATGAAGGCCTGCACAGCTTGCTCGTAGGCACGCTTCAGCCCCTCCTCGAGGTTGGTCGAACCATTACACTGCAAGCGATCAAAGGCAGCCATAATGCGCTTCTTCTCCTTGGCGGGAGTCGGCTCCACGACAAACTGGGCCTGATCACTGTAGGCAATGATCTGGATGCGGTCATCCGCACCCATCTGGTCCAAGAGCGACGAGAGCGAGAGCCGTGCAAAGCCGATACGATCCGGCTGGGACATGGAGCCCGAGACATCCAGGACCATGGTAAGCATGGCGGGACGCTGCTCTTCGCGTCCGAGACGGCGTCCCTTGACACCGATGCGGAGCAGATTATAGCCTGCACCGAATTGCGACTGCGCGCCATCCTGATAGATGCGGAAGGTCGCCTTATCCGAGGCCTTGTCACCATAATCAAAGGCATTGACGATCTCTTCGAGGCGTACGCGTTCCGGATCCGGCAACTTGCCGGAGCGCAAGGCTTGACGCGTCAGTGTATAGCTTGCAGTGTCGACGTCCATGGCGAAGGTCGAGAATTGTTCCGCGGCCGTCATAACAAACGGATTAAAGGGCAACGGCTCAACTGGCCGGGAGGGTTTTCTGGGCAGATCAAGCGCCGCAGCCCCGCCTTTAAACATCACCTGCTTATTCTCTTTGTCATTGAGCCAGCCGGGTTTATTTCCGTCCGCCGGGTTCCCTGCGATACCGGCCCTGACCGACCCTTTCGGACCATTCACGACACGACCTTCATCGCGAAGCTCGTCTGCAGACTCATTCTTGCGTTGATCGGCGATCAGTCGATGAACCTCCTTTTTCTTCAGCTCAGAAACATCATCCATTTGCCGAGAAAGGGATTCTTCTTCATGTCTTGCTTTTTCAAGGCGCTTTTGATCTGCAACTTCAAACTGGTCCGCGGTAACCCTGCCGGCTCCTAAAGTTCCGGCTGAGACGACCGTCGTCCCGTTGACCTCAATTTCGGACGCTTCTATAAGCTTCCGGCTCTTAATCTGGTCTTGCCATTTTTTTATCAACTCCTCCTCCAGACGCTCAGCTTTTTTCTGGGGCGGTGGAGTCCTCCGGGTGTCGGGTGCGGAGCCATACAGTATTTGGCCTCTTCGTGCGCCCGGCTCCTCCAGATTGTCACTCTTGATATCCTTGGGCGTACCGGTAAAGGTAGGCTTGGGCAGATCAATCCGGAGGGGTTCCATCCTGGAATCCTTCTCGCCTTTGGCAACCTCCCTGTAATAAAAAGCACCCCCTGCTGCTCCTGACGCTGGTTGGGCCGCAAGTTTTGAATCCGGGCCGAGCGAAAGCGGAGCATCAGCGGCAGCAACCTCCCCAGAGGGACGGATCGCTTCGGCAACAGCCTCTGCCGGCTTCTCTTCCTTCAGAGATAACCTCGCCTTCATGGCGCTACCACCCCTGCTCGAACCATAGACATTTTTTAATATCACAGGTGATTTGGTCATTGCAACTGCGTCAAAAGTCTGCGGCTGAGGAGACATAGGTTCTGGAGCAGATGCAGGAGGGGGAACTGCATTAACACTAGTAGCGGCCTCCAGTCCATCATCATAACGATCGCGCTTCACCTCGCTCTTACTCCGCAATTTTTCAGCGCCAGACGCCTCACCACCTATCCGACCGTGTGACGCTTGAGGAACGGGCGTGGTTTCAGACTTAGCGCCCCCATAGGAAAGTGTCGTTGCGTCCGAGCCAGCATCAAGCGCTGTCGCTCTTGACGAAACCTCTTCGGTTGCGCGGCGTTTGGATTTCTTTCCAGCGACAGCATAATTTCTCTCTGCTTTCTCCGGTGCCGCGTTATCAAACGAAACGTCAGCCGGGGTGGCCGGAGCGGATTCCGCGGCAGGAGCCGGGGCGGCTAAAGCGTCGGAATCTGAGAACCGGACCACTGGATTACCCGACCCTTTCGGGAGAGCATAGCTTTCTTCATCGGCCAGTGAAACCAAAAATGCTTTTTTCCTTGATGCGCCAGCAGGCATAGCAGCCGAGATGATCGCCAGAATACCGAAGACGCAGAGAAGCGTTGCGGCGATTGCGCGGATAGGCCGATAGGCCTTTTCAATAAAGAGCAGGAAGCGGTTTTGCTTCACGACTGGCTTGATTGACAAGAGTTTCATGCGCCGTTCAGGATCGAGCACCGGCGCTTTTTCCGTTTGCGGATGCTCCGCAGGGAAGGCCATCTTCACGAGGGAGAGGGTCTTCTGCAGGGCTTCGACCTGTTCCCGGCATGCGGGACAGGATTCCAGATGGGTCTGGATCGCCTGAGCCTTCTTCGGCTCGAGGTCGCCTAACACGTAGGCGGTCAAAAAGGGTTTTACGTTACAGGGGTTCATTGCGCGCCTCCTTCCAGTTTGCGCACAGCGTCGGAAAGTTTGGTGACGGCCTGGTTGAGGATGAAACCGACATAACCCGTACTCTGTCCGATGACACGGGCGATCTCCTCGTAGCTCAGCTCCTGCTGCATCCGGAGCAGGAGGACCTGCCGCTGCAGAGGCGTCAAGACGCCCATGCATTGTTGGACCAGCGCCACGCGCTCGTCCGGCTTGCGGTCCTCATAGAGTCCTCCCGAGGTCTCGTCCAACACCTTCGCCGCATGACCTTCATGGTGACGACGGAGCCGTTCCTCTGAACGGATGAGGTCAACGGCCTCATTGTGGACAACCTGGAAGAGCCACGCTTTGAGCCGTGCATCGGGTCGCATCCCATTTTTCCATTGCCTGAAGAGCTTCACCAGAGCGTTTTGAACCGCATCTTGAGCCAGGGTTGAGTTATTCAACAAACTTGTCGCATAACGCAACAAGGGCGTTTGATACGTATCTATAACCGTTTCCATGCCTTCAATCCTCCTCTGTTCGGCACGTTCAGCATCTGGTGGAACGTTATTCATGGTTCAACAGGCACCTCTTTCCTTCGCTGTTACACCCCTTATACGCTTCTCAGGGAGAGTTTCTTTGAAAGTTTTTTGAATTTCGTTGGAATGATGGAATGGTGGAATGGTGGAAACCGGGAATAAAGACCTCGGGAGGGGCACGCGTCCGCGTGCCTTGGACGAGCAGACGCTCGTCCCTCCCCAACACATCGTCTTCCAATATTCCCGCATTCCATCATTCCATTATTCCCTTCTACCTCACGAGCTGCACAGGCCCTAGAAGACCGGACTCCTGAAGGGGCGAAATTGACTTGTAAGTGTTCGCCGTCGTAAAGGTATACCGACCCGCTGGATACGACTTGCCTTCCAGCAGGCCATTCTCCCAGCGGAGCGTCCGGGCACCCTTGTCCCCGGGTTGCTGGTCGCCAACCAAACGGTTCACCCAAGTATTCGCGACTTCGATCTCCAAGACATTCCCCGTTGGCCGCACTTTACCCGTCACATCGAGACGATAGGGAGGCGTCCAGGCAATACCGATCATTTCACCATTCAGCTTAACCCGTGCGATCTTTTGGACAGCACCCAAGGAGAGAAACATTTTAGATTTTAGATTTGAGATTTGAGATTCCTGCAGGTCAAAGATTTGACGGTAGACAGCGATGCCGGAATAGAATTTGATGGCTGGATCGGAATGCTTCGACCAGTCCACAAGCTCCTGGAAAGGAACCGGCGCTTTGGGACCGCCCCATTGCGGATCAAAGGTGACCTCCCATGCCCCCTTCAACTCCAGAACAGGCTTTAACGCGGGGAAGTTACTGGCGGAACGGACATCCCCCTTTGCGTGAACCACCAGTTCGTGCGTCTTGCGCTTAAAGACCACAAAACCGCTCTCATACGACTCGAAGGTCAGGGGAATCTCTACGCACCCTTTCTCAAGACGTTTCGCTTCACCCAACGTGCGGCGACTGCCATCGATCGGATTCCAGAACTCGGGCTGCCCGCCCTCGGTCCGGAAGGTCGCGGTCACGCACTGCTGCGTCGCATCCCGGTTTCCGACAAAGAAGATATCCAGCTCTTGGGTCTGGCGGCAGATATACCGAAGATTTCCGGATGACTGAAAGGCTGGGAGAACGCCCTGCTTCTGCATGAAGGCGATGGTCGACGCATAGGAGGGATAGAGTTTATCAACACTCGCTGGCGTTGTAGCGGAGCCCCCCACGAGGATGCTACCCTTGCCACATTTAAGTTCCGTGGCTTCGACAGGAAGGGGGCCCTTACCCCACACCTGTTGTGCAAGCTCGACGACGCGCGCATCGCACGCAGGATAGTCCGCGAGGCTCGGAGATTTCTTTGGGGGCAGTCCCTGAATTGTTGCGCCCTTACGGACCAAACGCTCCAAGGTCTTGAACAATTCCGGCGTCATGGTTTCAATGAGCGGCAGAACCAGCACGCGATAAGAGCTGCCATTTTCAAAGGCAATCCGTCCCTTCTCGACTGTTGCGTGTGCCATCAGGAGCAGCGGACTGATCGCGTCAAAATGATAATCCTTCTTTTCACGTAAAATTCCAGTTCCCGTGACAGCGTCTTCCGGCGGCATAAAGATATGCGGCGCGCCTTCAGGTGTCAGATAGAGAACATCCGCGACACTCTGCCCTTGACGCAGCATCTGGCCGCAACGCGCGAGGTAATCATGATACGCGCCGACCAGGGGCCAGAAGGTCTGGTTGCGATGCCACTGCAGTCCATACGGCCCCATGGCCATACCTGGCTTAGGCCCCTCAAGACCGAGTGGCTGATGCTGGAAGGTGTGGAAGATGATTTCATTGATGCCCATGCAGAAGGCCCAGTCGGTCTGGTTCTTCAACTCAGCAGGACTATGCTTATAACCGACACCTCCGGGCGTGGTAAAAGCTTCGGCCCGTACCACGGGACGACCCATGACATGCGCAATCGATGAGGCTTCAATGCAGCTGTAGACAGCGTCTACCTCAGAACTCCAAAATTCACACATGGGCACATCGGCGACAGCTCCAAGGTCCAGGTTACCCGAAGGATTCATATCATACGGTTCACATGAAAAGCTTAACCCGTTTCGATGGGCGAGCTTCTTAATCGCGCCGGCATGATG
>CAIZQW010000045.1 GCA_903935195.1 uncultured bacterium | reverse complement strand
ACAATCCGGCAGAGGCCGGAGCGGCACCGCTTTTCTTGACTTCGCAAAAGCGGCGTCGCTCGGAATACCGTTTGCCGCCGCACTCCAAATGATTCACAACCTCTGCGAGATAAAGTTACTCGCGCGCTTATTGCCGTGGCACTTCCCAACTTACTGACACTTACTGACACTTCTTAGACTTACTGACACTTCCAAGCCGGACCGGGCGGTGGGCTTACTTATTTAATTTAAATTCGACGGCAAGAGGATCGACTCCTGCGCACAATCAGTTATATCCGGTCTAAAGTGATCCACCCACACGGATTTCTGCAGTCTTATCACAAAGTTGAAGCACCGGATCAAAATGAATCAGTTTTATCTATGGATTCATCCTGAGGGTTTTACCAGCCGCGAGCTCGCGCTCATCAAGATTCCCTGTCCACGGATTTAATACCCGCAGTTTTCCGCCGACGGTTGCGGTGATTTCCAGTTTCACGATCTGGCCGCCCTTCTGCTCGGCACTGACAAGGAATCCTCCCTGCGCTCGGAGGTTGGTGAAACTGGCGTCCTTATTCTTCGGCCACGCCGGGAAGACGCGGATGGTGTTATCGACGCTTTGCAGCAGGAATTCGCTGATGGCCGCAGCAATGCCAACGCTTTCGACGAGGTAATATCCGCAGTCAGGCACGAAGAAGAAGCCGTTCGGCTGCGCGAGCGGTTTGTAATAATTGCGCAAATCATCACACGCTTCCGGCATTGAGAAACGCGCCTTGGCCACGCTCATCATGATCGTCGAATTGAGCCCGCGATGCCGGGTCTGGCGGATAGTATGGCGGAACAATTCCTTCTCCGCCTCCGGAGAGAAGCACGTGACCTGGTCGCCCGGGAACACCGGCACGACTGGCACGGTGAGGTTGTGCTCATTGATTTCGCGAAACCGGCAGCCGGTCCAGTCCACAACGACCGGCTTGCCCTCGGCATCCGGTGCGGTCGGATAATCCGGCAGTAGATCCAGCGCCTTGCGAAAACGCGTCACGAGCTCTGGATCGCGTCCGAGTTCCCCCGCGGCCGCAATCCCGGCCTTCATACTGTAACGGGCGTACGCGAGATCAAATGGTGTATTGTCCACGCCGAACGTGCCGTGTTCCGGACTGTAGCTCGGCCCGAACTTCGCCCTGCCGTTGCCATCACGCGGGCATTTCTCGGCGAACGAACAATAGAACAACGCCGTCTCGCGGATCACCGGATAAATCTTCTCCTCAAGGTGCTGCCGATCGGGTTGGTAGAGCTGGTTATACCACAGGACCTGCGCCGACATGCCAATCATGCCCAGCGTGCCATTGTACGGCATGTGCGCATACTGCCGGTTGTTCTTCATTTTGCAGTTCGCCGGATCAGGCTCAAACGGGAACGACGCAATCCCGACGTACGCGCCCTCACAGTCAAAGCTGGTTTTGGCTATCCACTTCAGGCGCGGCAGCATCTCGTTCATGTAACTCACCCACGGCTGGGCGAGTTCAGGATGATTGATGGGAAACGCCGTCCAGTGCGGCTGCCATGCATTATAGTTGTGATGGTAATCGCCATGCCACGGCGGCGCATCCGCTGACGAGTTTGCAAACAGACCCACCGGCACCGCACCCGGTTTGCTCACACACCGCAGTAAATAAACCATCCGGTACCACCACGTCTGCAGCTCCGGATCATCCAGCGCCACGCCGCTTGCCGCCCAGAACGTCGCCCATTCCGCCTCATGCCGGGCGATCAACCGACCGGCCTCTTCGCGCACTGTCGTCCGCGCCAGCTCAATTGCCGCGTCACGCACATTCCTTTTCGTGTCCCGTGACGTGAGCAGCGCCACCGCTTTCTGTTCGCCATTGCCGGCAACCGCTACGGCGTATTCCATCCCGGCATAGTCCGTGTCGCCCGGCATTTTCAAATGCAGCCACTTCACGCCCCCGGTCTCGCCGAGTTCCGCCGCCGGCAAATGTTTAGCTTTGATTTCCTCGAAGGAAACCTCCGCACCCGTCTTGATCAGGAAGACATTCCGGTCGGCCAGCGCGCGCACGCTGCTGCCACCCGTTGACGCCACCGCGCGCTTTAAGTCGAGCGTTGACGGCCCGGCGTTCGTGCGGATGAGCACGATGGCTGCAGTGCGCGGACTGGGAAATGGGCGGTGATAGCTTTGATTAAGGCCGCCACCATTCGTCCATTTATGCTCCGCCACATTCACTTTGAGCATCGGCGGGTCTTGCGTTGTGTCCACGCGCGCGTCCCAGATGTCGTTCTTTGAAATGCGCAGGCAAAGCGTGCCGTTACGCTCGTACAACAGGCCGTTGAGATCGCCGTTGCCGACGAGCAACCCTTCGCGATTCAGATCGGCGATCTTCGTTTGATGAACCGCCGCCTTGACCAGCGCTTCCGGGTAAGGAATACCAGCAGTGGGCATCGGATTTTTGGCTGTTTCCTGGCTTGCCGGTTTTGCCAGTAATGTGGCGACAGCAGGTGCAAGATATTGAGCGGCCATTTCATTTCCTTTGTCGGTCAGGTGAACGCCGTCTGGAAGAATGAGTTCATCCCTGAGTTTGGGATTCTTCTCGAACTGGGCTGTAAAATGCGAATGCAAGTCACACAGCGGCAGGTTGTGCTCCTTGGCAAGCAGTCGCATGACACTGCAGAATCTGGTGTCCAGAGCCGCATCGATCCCACCTTGGGCCGTGAACTGTCCCCGCCATTGGTGCCGTTCATTGATGAAAGGTGTGCTCGTGACCAGCAGGATCTTTGCGTGAGTATTTGTCTGTATACTCTGAACCATTTTCTCGAGGGATTGCCGATACTCCTCAGGGGTTGACCTGCCCGTGTCATTCAGCCCGAAGGAGATCGTGACCAGCACAGGATCGTGGACGAGAACCTGATCTTTTAACCGGCTGAGCCCGATCTTTGCCGTAGCGCTTCCAATTCCCGAATTGACGACACTTGCCGGAATGTGTTCTTTCGTGAGATAGGCCTGTACTAAGTCAGTCAACCTCTCTCCCGGCGTGTTCAAATTGCAAAACGTCGTCGAATCGCCAAGCATGACCACGACGTTGGTATTTTCGACGCTGTGCGCTGTGAAAGCACCGAGCACCAGCACCATGGTGAGTATGATCATATTCTTCATTGTATTCATGTTGTCCCCTTGCATTCTCTACTGAGCCCCGCCCACGCGAACAGATCGGCAACAACGCCCCACTCCGACCCGGAGTCATTACTGATGCGCTTGATTTTCTCCTCAAACAAACTCCACATCTGGTCATTGATCATCTCGTAGGAATGTCCCCAAAAATAAAAGACGCCGCTTTCGCGGGCCTTCTCGTAGCAGTCCCAAAAATCTGTGACTTCATGGTGGCAGTTGGGATGAAACTCCATGGGATCTGCCGGTGGAAAGCATTGCGCAACCGGGACCACCGTCCTGGCATAGGTATGTCCAGCCTCCCTGACGACCTGTTTGACATTATCGTTATAACTTCCGCCGGGATATGCGAACCCCAGTATCGGCTGATTGAAATGCTGCTGCAGACGGTCACGCCCTTCCTTGACATTACGTCGAGCGTCAGCCATGGAACAGTTCGCGAGATCCGGATGGGACAGGCTATGGTTGGCGATGGTGAAGCCGCTGTAGAGATCACGTACTTCATCCCATCCAAGTCGAGAAACCGTTTGACCCTTGTATTTGAACCTGGTTTCAACTCTACCTTTGGAATGAAGTCCGGGATTGAGGTTGAAGGTCGCCTTGGCGCCATGACGCCTCAGGATCTCGACCAGTCGCACATCATTCGTCACACCGTCATCCCAGCACTGCACGACAACCATCTTGCGGCGCCTGCTTTTGCCAGTCATTAGAGCACAACCGGAAAGGAGTGTTGCGCCACCTGCCAGGCTTGATGCTTGAATAAATTCTCTTCTCCTCATTAGACACCCCAAATATTATTTCGGTTCAATAGACATCACCCTGCCAACCTGGATCTATCAATACAAGTTATCTATTGACTTAATCTTACAAAAACCACTGTTGCCGGAGGAAGCCTGAAACTCAGGATCCTGTTTGTGCCACCCAGCGACAGTGGCTCCAGCGGTGCACAGTCATGCGTCTCATCAACAATAAATCGCTCCACCTTGACATCGCCGGATAACGGAAAGTCTTTTAGTGTGATGTGCAGATCAGCAGGCTTGCCCCTGTAATTGCTCAGTAACAGGCCGGCGGATTTGGCATCGTCCGCTATTGCACAACACGCAGTGACACCATCGCCGCCCGGCGCCCCTGTCACAACGACGCGGTTGGTCGTCTGGAGAAACCTATTGAAAGCCTTGAATGCAAAGAACACTTTACCAGGCTCCCCAAACTCATCGAACATGCTCCACGGCGAGTCATCGGCTGTGTAATAATGCGCCCTGTCCAGCGGCACATCCTGCATCTGCATCAGGGCCGAAGCCGTAAACGCATCCGACTCATGATTCCTGTTCCGTGCAAAAGCGGCGCGGACACTTCCTGCCGGCCTGCCCTGCTCCCAGGAAACCTTATCGAACCCTTCAATCATAGGCCTCCATTCGGTGCAAAGGCTTTCCGCCTTCTTGAACCCATGCTCATCCAGAAGTGAGCGTATCAGCCGGGCATCATCCATCAGAGCGGTCGGCGTGTCAGAGTAAATATGCCACGAGAAGAAATCCAATGGCAGCTTCTGGTCGCGGCAATAGGCGAGGAACGGCTTGGTATATTTGCCTTTTACAAAGGAAACCTGGCCGCCGATTTTGAGGGCAGGATTATAAGCCTTGATTGCAGTCACCGCTGTGCGGTACAGGTCAAAGTACTGCTGCGGGGTTCCAGTCCACATCCGCGGGCCGATATCAGGCTCGTTCCAGATCTCGAAATACGTGATGCCGTAATGCTTCCCACCCGCCCAGCCGTCGTTGTAGTGTTTGATGACATTGACGCAGATCTTTGCCCACTTCTCATAATCTGCCGGCGGCCGCGTGTGATACCGGGTCCTGTGCTCGATACTGACGCCAAGCCGGTAGACGATCTCAGCACCCCGTTCCGCAATCGGGGCAAGGTATTTATCGGTCGGTCCGAAGACATAATTCTTAGGATCATCCGCATCCGCATGGAACAGCGGAAAGATGGACGGGATATCGACGACATTCGGATTGGGCCAATGGCAATCATGCAGGCGCACGCTCGGGAAAGCAGCCTCCTTGTGTCTGGCGTTCATGTCCGCAGTATGATTGCCGTCAACAAACGGCCCGTTATTGACCCCGTTTAGCGGACGGATTTTCCCCGCTGACTTCGAGAAGTCAACGATCACCTCACACGTCGCTGCAGGCTGATTATCAGCGGCCAGAACGTTCGAACCCAACAAGCCCATTACAATTAAAACCAATGTTCTCATATTCATTTTCCTCTCATGCAACTTCTTTTATAGATCTCCCAACCGCATCTGGGTGCTTCTTCCCCGTCAGTGGCAGGCTTACTT